>JAFGIU010000098.1 GCA_016929445.1 Candidatus Omnitrophota bacterium | reverse complement strand
CGATCCCATTACCCACCAACGTGTTGTGTGAGGTCCGTCCCCGTTGCGGCTTCCTGAGAAGAGAGGCCGGAGCAGCAGGCTGAGGGCTGGATCGCGTACAATGTCTCAATGAAAACGATAGTAAAGATTTGCCCGCGTGATTGGCTGGCCTTGTTGGGGTGGGTGGGGCTTTCCTTGAGCGCAGGGGTTGCCGGTTCTCAGTTTGAGCCCGGCCTTTGGTATGAACTTTTGCGGAAGCCTTTCTGGACGCCGCCTAGTGTGGTTTTCCCGCTGGTATGGTCTGTGCTGTATGTTCTGATGGGCCTCGCGGTTTGGCGCCTTTGGCGTACCCCCCGAAGCAAGGACCGGCAGCTTGGGCTCGGTCTTTTTCTTGCGCAGTTGGTTTTGAACGCAATGTGGTCTTGGCTTTTCTTTGGCGAACATGCCATCAGCCTGGCCCTTATTGAAATTGTCCTGTTACAGCTCAGCATTTTGGCTTGTGTGATTGTATTCTGTCGCACAGAGCTTGTTGCGGGGCTCTTGATGTTGCCATATCTTTTGTGGGTAAGTTTTGCAGTTATTCTAAATGGAGGTTTTTGGTGGCTAAACAGAACTGGTTGAGAGGTTCGTAAGACGCGCCTCTTTCCCAAAAGATCACAAGCAAGTTGGAGCAGATCCTGCCCGGAGATTATGGGCTTCGGCATCCGTTCTCCCAATCCCCGACTCCTAACCCAAGGATATTCAACAGCTTATTGTGTTTCCTCGGGTGGTTGCCAAGGTAGGTCTATTCCGTATATATTTTCCCTGCGCAAAGGATGAAAATAGACAGATAAAATGAGGCTAATTGGGAGAGGTCATATCATGGTTCGGCGACTTGTTATCTATCTAATCAAACCCTCTAAGTATGACGACGAGGGCTATGTTATCCGCCACTGGCGGGGCGTATTGCCCAGCAACACGCTGGCCTGCCTGAACGGATTGACGGAGGATGTCCGGGATCGCCGGGTGCTGGGGGACAAGCTGCAGTGGCAGATCATTACCTTGGACGAAAGTGTGCAAAGGGTAAACATCCCCGCAATCCTGCGGACCAGCCGCCGCGTGCGCACCAAAGCAATTGTATGTTTGGTAGGCGTGCAGACAAACCAGTTTCCTCGCGCCTCTGATTTGGCATTGGAGTTGCGCAGCGCCGGTGTTGATGTCTTGATCGGCGGGTTCCACGTGAGTGGTTCTATTGCGATGCTGCCGGGTGTGGCTCCTGAAATCCAAAGATTGATCGATGCGGGGGTCACAGTGGTGGCAGGTGAGATTGAAGGGCGATGGGGAACAATCTTGCGTGATGTCCTCGATGGAAGCCGCAAGCCTGTCTACAATTTCCTGGGTGCCAAGCCTGATTTGAGTGCTGCTCCCTGTCCGGACTTTAGCCGGCGCAGCAATAAGCATTATGTCTCCCCGAGGTTCGGGACCCTGGACTGCGGACGGGGTTGTCCTTTTGAATGCTCGTTTTGTACGGTGGTCAATGTGCAGGGGCGCAAGATGCGTTTTCGGGACGTGAGCCGGTTGGTGGCTTGGATCCGTGCTAATTACAGGGAAAAGGGCATCTCCTATTATTTCTTCACGGATGACAATTTCTGCAGGAACAAATACTGGGAGGAAATCCTGGATGCTCTTATCCGGCTTCGCGTGGAAGAAAAAATGTACATTGCATTCATGATGCAGGTGGATGCCCGTTCACATAAACTGCCGGACTTTGTGACTAAGGCGAAGAAGGCAGGTTGTTCCCAGGTATTTATCGGGCTGGAAAGTCTGAACTCCCAGAACTTGGAAGGAGCGGGAAAACGGCAAAACCAAGTGGGTGAATTCAGGGAAATGATCGAATCTTACCGCCGGGAGGGGATCTCGACTCATGTCGCCTATATTATCGGATTCCCGTTTGATACGGCCGAGTCAGTGCACCGGGATGTGGAACAGCTCAAACTTGAGGTGCGGGCCGAACAAGCTTCTTTCTTTATGCTTACTCCGCTGCCGGGCTCTGAAGATCATTTGAATCTGCTGAATCGCGGCGTTTCCGTGGACTCTGACCTGAACCGCTATGATACTTTTCACGCAACCACTGAACATCCGCTTATGACAAAGGAAGAATGGACGCAGAGTTACAAGGATGCTTGGAGCTCTTTTTACAGTCTTGAAAACATGAGCGCTATTCTGCGAAGAGTGCGTCCCGAAAGCTATTGGGGGGTCTTTGGTAATTTTGTTTGGTACAAGAACGCAACGATGGTCGAGGGAGGGCACCCCATGATCAACGGGTTCTTTAGGCTAAAGAACCGGCTTGAGCGCCGGCCCGGGTTCCCTGTCGAGACTCGTTGGCTTTACCTGAAGCGCCGGATTCGAGACATTCTTCGTTACCCGAAGCTGTGGGCAACGCTTGCGTTGGAGATGCAGGAACTATGGCTTCAGACGCGCAGGCGTTCGAAACTCGAAGAATTGATTGTTGAAGAGCTTGAAAAGCAATACGGACGTGCGAGGCAGTGGCGACAGTTGCAATTGACGGAGCTGCAGCTTTTGTACCGGCGCGCGCTGGTTCGCTTGGGGAGAGCTTCTGGGGACACAACAGTGCGGACACGCCTAAGGGTGCCGTCCCGTGGATTGCTCTGGTTAAGGCAAAGGAACATCTTCTGTAACTCATTGACCTACTCCCGTCATGCTTTTCGTCAGTTCCGGCAGGATACGTGGCATGCTTTGAGCAGGGGACGATTGCACCGGGTTGACTTGAGCAAGCTGGTGTTTGATCTACTTCTGGAAAGTTGGTTGTTCCTGGCCTTCTTGTGCGCATTCTTTAAGCACACTCTAGTCCATTTCTTCGGAGGAATTCCCGGTTCTGTGAAGTAGAGGAAAGGAAAGGCTCTGTATGCCTGGCCCGGGTAAAGCATATACTAGCTTCGGAGAAGAGTAATGCCATGCCAAGATGCTGACTCGAGTCCGCCCGTCCGTGAGGAGCTCCAGAAGCTGGAGTCACTGAACACAATGGTTGTGGCCCTTGATACCGAGGGCCGCATTATTTTTGTCAACCGGAAGCTCCGCGATTTCCTCGGCTTTGAATGTGAGGAATTGGTGGGCAAGAACTGGTTCGCGACTTGTTTGCCCCAAAAGCAGAGAAAGACAGTTGAACTGGTTTTTAGAGGGGTAATGGCCGGCGATATGGATTTGGTCGAGTTTTATGAGAATCCCGTGTTGACCAAGGACGGTCAAGAGAAGTTGATTGCGTGGAATAACAACTTGCTGCGGGATAGTCCCGGCGTGATTGTGGGGACCATAAGTTCAGGAAAGGAAATTGTCTAAAAGCGAGGCACAATGAAGATTATAGCTCACCGCGGTGCGAGCGCAGAACTGCCAGAAAATACTCTGGAGGCTTTTGACCGAGCCCTGGAAATTGGTGTGGATGGAATTGAACTGGACGTGCTGTTGAGCAAGGACGGCCGGATGGTTGTCCGGCATGACGATCTGATCGAGGTCAATGGCCAATGGCATTATGTGAATGAACTGACGCTTCAGCAGTTGCAGCAGATTGATCTGCGAGACGGGGCGCGAATTCCTTCGTTGGAGGAAGTCCTGGACCGCTTCCATGGCCGCGTCCCTCTGACTCTGGACCTTAAAGCCTTGGGGGTTACAGAGGTTCTTGTCCCTGTGCTTGAGTCCCGAAAGGCCGGCCCTGAAATCCATGTGACTTCATTTCTCCATGGCGAGATTGTCCAGATGGCTGAGCAGTATCCGGCTGTGATGCGATCCATCGTGTTGGCTGCAGTGCCCATTCGCTTCCGGGAACTCTTCGAAGACACCCAGACCAAGCAGGTCAGCCTTTTCCGCGGGTATGTGAGCCGGGAGGGCCTGGCCGGCCTGCAAAAACACGGCGTCTCCATCTGGATCTATCCGGTTAATATGCCTCGTGAGGCCCAAACCTTTGCCGGTTGGGGCGTGGATGCGATTTTTACGGATGATCCGGCCGGCATGAAGCAATTCCTGATCACTCCTTAAAGAATTCCTCCAACTGCATAAAGACTCTGTGGTCCGCAGCGTGGTGCGAGACTTGAAGCACATCTTCGAGTTTGAGCATCTGCTGGACCATTTGCTCCAACCGGCTGTCTTCGTTGACCATCAGCCAGATGCGGCTTTGCGCTCCATTGCCGATGGGCATACAGAGAATGCCTTCCACGTTGTAGGCGCGGCGGGAAAAGAGTCCGACCACATGAGACATGACGCCCGGGTGGTTGTTGACTGTGATTTCCAATACCGTGTGAGTAAGGTTCTTGGAGTCAGATTTAAGCGGGCACATTGGCTTCACCTCCGATCATGTCCTTATTTGCGGCGCCCGGCGGCACCATAGGGTACACCTTCTCCTCCACATCAATGGGCACGTGAATCAAACAGGGACCCTTCTCGTACAGTGCCTGGGCCAGAGTCTTGTGGGGTGACTCGGCCTTGCCCAGGTCATAAGCCTTGACCCCAAAGCCTTCGGCAATGCGCACATAATCCACGTGTTGCTTGTAATCCACGGCAAAGAGACGCTGGCCGTAGAACATGTCCTGCTGCTGGTGCACCAATCCCAGGGAGTTGTTGTTCATCAGGATAATCTTCACGTTGGTGTTTTCTTCGGCGGCTGTGGCGAGCTCCTGGATGTTCATCAAGAAACTGCCGTCTCCGCTGAAGCACACAACCGTGCGGTCCGGTTTGGCCAAGGCTGCCCCGATAGCAGTGGGAAACCCAAAACCCATGGTGCCCAATCCTCCGGAAGTCAGCCATTGGCGTTCGCGTCGCAGAGGGTACACTTGAGCCGCCCACATCTGGTGCTGCCCCACATCGGTGGCAATGATAGCCTCGTCGTCCAGAAGCTCCGCCACATGCAACAAGATGCCGTAAGGGCTCAAGGGGTTTTTTGCTCCCGGAATCTGCAAAGGGAATTGCTCCTTGAGTTCTTGAACACGTGTGAGCCAGGCCCGCCGGTCCTGCTTTTGGATTTGCGGCAACATTGCTTTCAAGACCTGGCCCACGTCCCCGGTAATGCCCACATGCGCTGTCTTGATTTTGTCCAGTTCGCTGGGATCGATATCTATGTGTATGATCTGCGCCTGCGGGCAGAAGGCCTCCACTTTGCCGGTGGCGCGGTCGTCAAAGCGCACGCCTGCCGCAATCAGGAGATCACACTCTTCCAGCACGTAGTTGGTGTAAAGTGCCGCATGCATCCCGAGCATTCCCAAAGACAGGGGATGATCCACCGGCATCGCGCCCAGGCCCATCAGAGTCATAGT
>JAFGIU010000097.1 GCA_016929445.1 Candidatus Omnitrophota bacterium | reverse complement strand
CCACCAGAGCCGTGTCCGCCAGCGGCTCCATCATTTCCTCAAAGCGTTCAAAGCTCATCAAGGCCTTGGGGCGGCGGTTGCCGTCCCGGCCCGTAATACAGAGCGGGCACTTAAAATTACAGATATTTCCGGGATCCACAAAGATGTGGTACGGACGCCCCTTCATCGTTTGCCTGTGCAAAGCCTTCTCCGCTTTAACAAGCAGAAAATTAAGAGCCCGTTTGAGGGTAAAGTGCCTGAAGAAATAGGAGGGTCGAAGCTTGGCGCGGAGAAATGCGAACCGGTATCGAAAGCGGTCTCTGAGAGGACCGAAAAGCCGTGCAGCTTCGGTCTCGGTTGTTCGATCCATGGAACCTCCGGCTTCGCGCAAAGCAACGCTGCACTTAGGCAACCTTGTGGACTACAGTCGGCGGTAGATCACTGCGGGGATGACATGTTGAACCTCATTGAGAACAGCCCCGAGTATTCGCACATAGGCGCGGTCCAGTTGCTCTTGTGCCCTTAGGACAGCCTCGCGCCTTGTTTTCTGCGAACGGATCACCAGCACAGCACCATCCACGAAGCTCCCCAAAACTTTAGCATCAGCATAGGGGATGAGCGGAGAAGAATCAAAGAGAATGTAATCGTAACGCGACTTCACTTCGTCCATAAAACGGAGCATGCTGTCCGACTCCAGCAAGCCCGTAGGATCGGAAACACTATTCCCGGAATA
Organism: Candidatus Omnitrophota bacterium; assembly: GCA_016929445.1. NCBI lineage: Bacteria > Pseudomonadati > Candidatus Omnitrophota > Candidatus Omnitrophota bacterium. The sequence continues at coordinate 4,143 of JAFGIU010000097.1, read as the reverse complement.
GATCACATGCGGCTCGCCCGGCTTCGGCACCGTCCCGTTCAGGTGTTCTTCGCCGCGCAAAATACTCGCCAAGGTGGGAGGCACAGACTCAGAGGCTTCGGCACTTGCCTCCTCAGGGCCCCTCGATTTTGCGGGTTTGGATACCTCCAGCAGCCTGGCCAAATCTGGATTGCGGAAATTGCCCTCCACCAGGAGAACGCGCTTGCCCTCGATCTGAGCCAGGAGCTTGGCCAGACATGCGGCCACATCCGTCTTGCCTTCGCCAAAATCAGCACTGGTAATAATCAGGGTCTTGGCCCCTTCGGTCTCGCAGGCTTGGCGCAGATTCGAACGCAGCTGGCGATAGGCCTCCAGCACCGCCGGCGGCAGTTTGTCCAAAGAGAGGCCTTTCCGGCGCTTTCGGAAAAACGGAATTGTCCCGATGACCTTGAGGTCCAGATAGCGCTCCACATCCGCAGGCGTCTTGAGCGAGTGGTCCCAGTAAGCCAGCAGGAAGGCAGAGCCGATCCCCAGGGCCAGCCCCACCAGGCAGCCCATCAGGAGGTGCAGACCCCGGTTAGGCCTTATCGGACGGCCCGGCACGGTGGCCGGGTCCACGACATCAATACTGATAAGTCCCATGGCCCGGGCCTCTTGGGCCATTTCGGCCTCAACCATCTTCTCCCGGAGAATCAAATAGAGGCTCTCGTTAGCCCGCACCTTGTGGACCAATTCATCGTACGACTTGGAATCCTTGCCCAGGCCCGCAATCTTGCTGTTGTATTCCTCAAGCAACCGCTTCAAGGATTTGATCTTTTCCTGGAGGGCCAGTTTCTCGAGATTCAGATTCATCTCCTTGGAGATCATCTGCTGGTACACCGGATTGCGCGTATCCGTATTCAGCGAGCTCTTGGACTCCTTTTCAACACTGGCCTTCAACGCGTTGATGCTCGCCTCAATCTCGCGGACCTGCGGGCTCTCTTCCGTATACTGAACCAAAGTCTTTTGGTATTCCTGCTCCAAATTCACCATCTCGGACTTCAGGCTTTCCACGGTTGAATTGCGGGCCCAGTCCTTATAGCCGGGGATGTGGTCCTCAGGCTTGGCCAGGATATCGTCGATCCGGCTGATCTGCATATTCAACTGATTCAAACGGGAGACGGATTCGTCCAGTTGCCTTTGGTAATCCTCACGCGAAGCAATGGCCTGTTTGATCTGGGTCTCCACCTCCACGATCCCCTCGTCCGCCTTCAGGGCGCCCAGGGAATCGTAATAATCCTGGAGTTCACTCCCCAACTGGCTCACGCGCCCCCTCAAGAAATCTTGAGTGGCCGCGATATCGTCACGGCGCATATCGGCCGAATAACGGAGAAACACTGCAGAAATGGTGTTGGCGATCTTGGCAGCCAAGGACGGGTCCGTATTCTCCACGCTCAGGCGCACGATCATGGTATTGGGAACACGTTTCGCTTTTACACGGGCCTCTAAATATCCAACGGCAGCCTCGCTGCTGGGGAGTCCCAAAAGCTTATCCAAGTTGAGCTTTTCCACAGTCTGCGAAAGAACAACCCGGCTGACCATAATTTCGGCTTGATTGTCGATGGCATCCATGGGCGGCATGGAAGGATCCAAGTCCGCGGGAATTCCCGGCTGGTCATACTTTTTGAATACGGAAGGGCGGCCCCGCTGTTCCACCAGCACAAGCGTATAAGCTTCGTAAACGGGATCCACCAAATAGCTCAAACCCCAGGAGCTCAACGCGACAGCAAAAAAGAGCAGAAGGATGACGCCTTTGTAGCCGAACAGAATCCGGAGGATATCCCTCAGGCTCGTCTTGTCGTTGCCGTTCCCGTTAATCGTTCCCGCCATCTGGGCCATGTCCACTCCTTATTGCACGTTCACGTTGGCGTTATAGGTACTGGACCCGCCGATCCGGATATATCTGAAATCAGCCCGTGGTGTCACACTCGGGGATACATGCAGCTGCGCGAGAAAATCCATCACATCCGCAATAAAGCTCTTCGGCACGTACACAATATCCCCGGGCTGCAGAAGGATATCGTTCTCCACGGCCCCGTGCCGGATGGCATCCCAAAGGCGAAGCCGCGCCACTTGCGGCCGCTGCGAGTGCAGGCGCCGCACGATAATCGTGCTGTTGAGCACTGCGGAACCTGTCCAGCCCTGGGCCTTGCCGATGGCCATAAGTGCGCTGATCGGCTCTTCTTCCATGGTCATCAGGCCCGGGCTGATGACCTCGCCCATAATCAAAATTTGCTCTGTGCGCATGGTTTTGAGCATGACAGTGATCTGCGGGTCCCGAACGGTCTTTGAAATCCGTTCAGACAGGTCCTGGCCCAGCTGCTCCAGGCTCCGCCCGTCCGCCAAAATCTCGCCTGCAAGCGGATAGGAGATTTTCCCGTCCCGGCGCACCTTCACTGCCCGGGAAAGATCCGCATGCTGGTAGATAAAGACATCCACTTCATCACCGGGGCCCAAAAGGTAGGTTTCATCCAACGCGTCAAAGGAGGGAACAGAAGGGTCGACGAGCTCTTTGACCGCCTCGGCACCCACCGGAGGCGCAAGGAGCCCGGCAACTAGAATAGCCAGCACAAAAATTCTCAGTTTACGAATGGTCATGCGTTCTGCCCCCATTGTCGGGATAAGACCTCGCCATTCTCCGGATACACCCTCTTGTTCTTGAATGCGAGGATGCGCTTCACATCATCCTCACTAAAGGCCCGCGCATTATTTCGATCCCTGGCTACTTCGGGAATTTTCCGCTTGCGGAACCACTCGTAAAGGGTGGTCTTAGAGACATCCACGATCTCCGCGACTTCTTTTGTCGTGTACCACTTTGCCATCGGCATCCCTCCTCCGGGAAAACCGGAGGGTCTCTAATCTCTTGATATACCCCGATATACCAAATCTAGAAGAGACTATATCATATGGGCTTCCGATAGTCAACTCTTTTAAAAGTACTATATTATGCAGCACTTTGCTCTTTCAGCTTACTGACCTGAATCTGAACGGCAAGGCATATGCATTATTATTAAGCACATTTTGTGCCAGTAACAGAACCGGACCCGGCCAAAATACTAATTTTAAGCTATTTTATTACAATAGGTTACAATACTTTTGGGCTTTAGAGGACCCAAATGCCTATTTCAGCCACAAATTTCGCCACAAATGTTCAAAAATAGGACCGCACGGCCCAGGCAATAGTATAATAAAAGCTCCCACAAAATCCTTATAGCACTCAGAGGTTTTATAGGCAATGAGTTCCCGGCGCGCCCTCCGCCTCCTGGGCATCCTGCTGGTAGGCGCAGGGCTACTTCTAAATGAATGGCTCCTGGCTCTGATTTTCAGCGCAGACGGACAGATTGCTCCGGAGCGGCGCGCACTGATCTGGGCACTCGATCTAAGCTGCATTGCCCTGGGACTGGTCTTGATCCAACCCCGCTATTTTTTGCCGCGGCTGCTGCTTCTTCTCATCAGCCTGGGCGGGTGTTTCCTGGTTGCGGAAATCTTTTTGCGCATGGTGGCAGCCCCCTCTCCCTTTCACCCCGGCCTGGCCTTGCACCCTTATCAAAACCGCCGGATCCAAACCCAAATCCCCGGAGTGCGGTCACCGGTTCAGTTCAGCACCAACAAGTGGGGAATGCGCGGAGATCCCATCCCCGCGGACTGGAGTACCCGCCCCACGATTCTCGCTGTGGGCGGAAGCACGACCCTGTGTCTTTACCTTTCGGATGAAAGTGCCTGGCCGGCGCAGCTGCAGCAACTTCTGAAGCCCGGTCACCCGGACATTCTCGTGCAGAACGCCGGCCTCGACGGCCATTCCACCCAAGGCCACCTCTTGATGATGCGCGAGCTCGTGCCCAAGGTCCGCCCCAAGCTGCTCGTCTTTTTGGTGGGCGTCAATGATTTGAGCCACTCGCTCATCGAAAAGCGCCTGCTCTTCGGCAACCCCTATGAAAAAGTGAATTGGCGGCACCGTCTCTTTGTGAGCAGCCGGGTCCTGCAGCTCTTCAATGCCTGGCAACAGGTTTGGGTGAACCGGGCACCGGTCGTGGATGTGCGCCGGGGGCACCACCGTTTCAAACCCCAACCCGCTGTGGACCTCAGCCCCCTGCCGGATTCCCTGGAAGAAGAGCTCCCCTCTTT
>JAFGIU010000096.1 GCA_016929445.1 Candidatus Omnitrophota bacterium | reverse complement strand
GAAAGCCCTCGCCGCGCGCAACATTTCGTACACGGTCATCGCACCCAGAAGCACCACACCGCAGGATGAGGAGAAGTACCATGGGCTTTTGAAGGGACTTTATCCCGATCTCGAAGAGGTGCTGCCGGGGATCAGTGCCTTGCAATTGATCAATTCCGTGAATACTCCCGAGGCGCGCGCACAGCTTATGGAGCTTTGGTTGGCCCGATGCGCCGGTGCTGAAGGATTGAAGGACCTGCGTGTCCAGCTTCAAACGGAAAATTTGTCTCTGGCAGATATTGTGATAGTCGCAGAGGTTTTGCTGAAGCTTGCTCAAATGCCCGTCTTTCAGGAGCAGGTCGACGACTCCTTTGAGCCGGAAATCCTGCAAATGGTCCAAGAATTTAGAGACCGCGGTCGAGAGACAAACAAACACCGCCTGCTCGAAACATTTAAAAGATGGAATCCGGTTGTCTTGGCTGAGCTGGAAGCGCTGGCCTGGCATCCCTTGTCTGTGAGAAACGGTGTCCCTATCAAGGATTCCATGTTTCAGCTTCAGCTGGGGCTTGCTTTGACACCGGATCTGAACTTCAATCTGGTGGTGGGCTATGACCCGCAGGAAAATCTCTCTTACTTGGTGCTTCGCGATCCTGAAAGAGGGGACATCGACTTGCTGAGTGCTTTGGAAGAGGACTCCGTTCCCGAAATCCATGATCACTTAAGTCATTTCATTGAAAATGTTAGAAGCTTGCCTAACCGGGAACCGTCTGTGGTCGCAAAAGTCCAGGAATCCTCTGTTGCTGAACTGGAGGCATTGACTCTGGAAAGCTTCCATCCTTGGTTACGGACGGGCTCTCCCTATGAGGAGGCCCAAGAGTATCTCGTCAACATGAGATTGGGAGCATACGAGTCATTTACCCTGCTGCTCACCTATGACGAAAACGGCAAACTCGTCAATATCCTTGCTTCGAGTATTCTCGGTTCGCAATCTCTTCAGGAGGCATTGGCCGGAGAACCGCAAAAGAGGGATGCTTTGGAAGCAAGACTCCGGGATATTGCAGGATCTCTGGATGAAATGTCTGCCGGTTCTGCTCAGCTTCTTTGGATGGATCCCAATCTCGCCGGAACAGAGTGGATGGTGCAGGCCCAGCGATTAACCGGCATGGACGAAAGGACACTGGCTCAGACCATTAGCAACTCTCCTATTTTGAGACATTTGGCAGGTGAAATGGCAGATCATGAACGCTTCCGTCTCCGGTCTCCCAGAAGTCTTAGGATGTTAAGAGGGTGGAATACAGATTGGCAGGTGGCTATGCTGGGCCAGCGTGAAAAGGAATTGGGGTGGCGCCGGTCATGGATTCAAAAGGGCATGACTGGAGGGCAAGCCAAGAACCAAGAGGTGCAGTACGACGAAGGGGCCCACCTGGATTTGTTCTTGGTGGCGCATGAGTGGGTTCATGTTCTTTTAAATCAGTACATAGTCGAGGGGCAGCTTTCTCCCGGAACTGCCGCGCAGTATGGCCGGATGAATGAGTTTGTTCTGGATTCCGATGGAAGCGTGCGTCGGGAATTCGATGAAATTCTGGATTTTCTCTATGGGGATGCCGGTGATCTATACTCCCAGATAAGCGGAGACTCGCTTTTACATGAAATTATTGCCTATACGAGTGAAAGCCTCGCAGATTGTTCGGTTCGGACCGAAGTTGCGGGACGGGTCCTGCACCACTTGACCTATGGCCAACTCGAGGCCCTAATTGCGCTCAGGCTTGCTCCTGAGTATTTGCACCCACGGCAATACTCCGCCGGTATGGATCCTGACCAACTGCTTCCGGTTACCTACTTTGCCCAAGTGTCGGCAGAGTTGTTGCTCAGTGCAGACCATTCCATCGAGGGAGCGCAAATCTTCTTGGGAATTTATGAGCGAAATCCGGATGAGGCCATGGCGGGCCTGCGCTTTATGTCGGACAAAAAGCCCGAGGCAGTTCCCAAGGCACTGGCGCTCTTGGAAGACACAGGTCTGTTTACGGGGCAGGAGGAGGCGCTCAGCTTAGGAGGTTGGGTTGATCTGGTGGTTGCAGTTGAACAGGAAAAACCAGATGTAGCACAAAATGTGCGTGGTGCTTTGCTGCAGAGACTCAGCCAGAACCCCAGGGATCTGGCTGGGCTTTCTTCGGCCCAACACAAGGAATTAGCAGGTAGGGTTCCCGATAGTCTCCTCAGGGATAGCTTTCAGGCTGCGCAGGCCTTATTCAATCAGGACTTAATTTTAAGTAGGCAAGAAGGTGTATTTGTGGACCAGGCTTTGGTCTTGGAAGCCGTTGGCAGCTTGGAGAACTTGACTTCTCTGAGAGAAGATCGACAGTATCGCGTGGGTTGGGTGATTCAGGAAATGGATCAGTGGCTTCCTCCTGGAGGAGGTGCTTTTGGCGAGATTGAACTGGCCGGGTTAATTGAGACCCAGGATTGGGATTTGGCCTATGCCAGAGCGCGCTGGTTAGAGGACCGTGAAAGAGAGATCGCGGAAGCAGAAGGGGATCTGGATGTTGCAGAGCTCGAAGACCGCGGTCGAACATCTTCACTTGCCCGCGGCTTGGGTGGGCCGGAGAGGAGAGAGGGACAGCCGCAAGCATCGGGATCTGGGTACAATCGCCCAGCCCAAGCCGCGTTTCGGCAAACAGCAGCGGCCAGCACCTATGACCCTCAAGCAATGATGGGGTTTGTGAAGAACAACTTGGGCCAGGCCGAGCGATTTGAGCAGGCCATTGATCCGCTGGGCACTACTTTGGAGCAGCACACCCTCCAGACAATGGAGAATCTGGAGCAACTCAGGCCTCAACTGAACCAGGCCATCCGAAGTTCAAGCCCATGGATTCGGAACAATGTCCCGGAACTGATGCGGGTGGTGGGCGTCTTTCACGATGCAGGCAAACCCGATGCAATTGAAGAATTTAGTCGAGACCCTACAGTCGGGCCTCATCCGCGTCAGTCTCACTTTACTATTCCTTATCTCCGGCAGCAGATGCAGATGCTGGGCTATGACCCGCAAAGTATTGAGTTTGTAGCAACCTTAGTGGATGGCGACCCTATCGGACAAGCGGTACAGGGTAAACTTCCTGTGGATTTGGCCTATGATCAGATCCGGCTAAAGTGGGAGCACCTGGACTCGGTAGGTATCCAAGTCGACTTTCAGGTCTTCTTTCAAATTCATACCCTGTATTGGATGGGGGATGCTTTGAGCTACGAATATTTTGCTGAAACCTTTAATGTGGCCTCCGATGGCACAGTCACAGTGCGCCGTATCTCCCAGCAGGATGCCCTTAGCAATAGAGATCTCTTTCGATTAGCCATCGTTACGGGTCGCTATCATCGTTTGGAAGAATTGGTGCCAACATACAGAGGACAAAGACTCCGCTGGACGATGGCGGATCTTGAGGATCCTTCCCTCGACCTGTTGCGCGAAAAGATTTGGACCTGGCATGCAACGGCGTTCTTTCCCAGAGACAAAGTTGTTCATTCAGGGGCCAGAACTGTTGAGGAGCACTTGGCGGGAGAAGCTTTCGGAGAAGAGAGGCCTTCTTCTTTTCGACCGGGAACGCACTGGGCTGCCGGGGAGCTTGTTCGCCCCAATGCCGCGTTTACTGCTGAGGATAGAATCAGTGCTGTCGGGGTGCCCATGGACTTTTGGATTCGTCAAATGGAGGCCGGTGGGGCACAATTGATCAATCTCAATTCCTACGATGTGATGGTGTTGGGAGATGTGCGGTTGGATCAGTCAACGGTTATCTTGGTTCCATTTGATTTGGAGCGTGTGCACTTGGATGAGCCCGGATTTTATGACTTGGTAGGCCAACTTGGCGCAGAAATCTATTATCCGGGTCTGGAATCCCTCCGGGAAGCTGTAGAGCGAATTGGAGAGGAGAGAGGTGCTTGGCCTTTAAGGATGTTGCCCGGCATGGACACCGGTCCTGCCTATCTGGGAGAAGTTGATTTCAATCAGCAAGAGCGTTTCCAAGCCCTGTTTGAGCTGGCACAGTCTCAGGGCGTGCCTTTATCCTTTGGCACTCATGGATTTTCTCAAGTAGGAGGTGTGGGCGCATTTGGGGTGCTGGACCAGGCCGTGCAAGCTTTGGGCCAAGCATATACACAGGATAACAGTCTGATGACTTTAGGACAGTTGCGCTATTTGGTTTTGCTCTCGAAGGAGCTGATTATCCGGATCGAGGATATTTTGGAGAGTCCGGGACTTCAAGAGCAGGCAGTTGCTTTGGCGAGGGATCACTTGAATGAAGCCAAGGGGTGGCTCAATCTCGCTGAATTCGACTTGACTCAGATTAGAACAAAAGTCAGATCGATTGTGAATTCGCCTCCGGAGATTCGTTCTCTTTACGTTGCTAAGCGTGGGGATACTGAGGAGCTGATGAGACTCGTTGCAAATCATCGGGCCGCACCTCGAGGAGTGCCCAATCTGGAGGAGAAGTTGTATCCCTGGGTGACTGCTTCGTTGGATTTTCTTAGGCCCAGAGAACTGAGAGCGTTTTTACAAAGTCACAGGGACATATTCGAAAATACTCCGATGGCCCAAATCGCCGTGACTTATCTCACATCCAGATGGTATGGACTGGGCACGGAGGGAGGACTTGCGGAGGGCCTTGATCAGATGCTCAGTGATTCACTCAGGAGCATGAATGAGCCGCCTGATTGGTTCGTGGACTGGGTGCTGCTCGAGAACAATTATCTCTCAAGAGACTCCTATAACCGGGAAATCGCCTTGGCTATTCTAAGAAATCCTCAAGTCAAACGCCTATTGGAAACGCGAGGGTATATCTTTGACATTGATGCCCCGCAAAATCTCGATGAAGTTATCCAGGTGGTGCTGGGCGTGCACGATACAGGTCCCTTGGAGGATCTTTTGGATCCAGACGAAAATGCGGTCTTAGGATTTATGGGAGCCGGTGGGCTGCCGGTTCCTGAAAAGACTCGATTGGGACAGTGGGAATCGGTCCAGATGCTTATGAACATGTTACGTACAGAAGCGTCACAACTTGAGGTGCTTAAGGAGGATCTTCGCAACGTGCTCAACATGCAGTTGATTTACGTGGATAGGGAACGGTCCAAGTATATGCGCGGTGTTCTTGCCCGGTTGCATAATGTGACTTCCCATCATAGGGGGAGTATTTCCCTGGTTGATTTCTGGGAGAGGCTTGGTTTGCGTGAGGAGTTCCTGGAGAATTATCCTGCAGCTAATGAGTATGCCCGGGAAAATCATTTTTGGAGTCAGCGAAAATCCCTGTGGGATGTGTATGGGGAATTACTGGCGGCTAAGGCCGCGAAACGGCTCTCGCCTGATCGTGAAGCCCAAGCCGCAGAACTCCTCGGCCGTTCGTTGTAGACTTAGGGGACACATCTCCTTCGGAGATATGTCCCCTGAAGCACCTATGTGGTATCCTACCGCCTTATGTCCTTCACCCTTTGCACCTTCAATGTCAACGGCATCCGCTCGGCCGGGCGTAAGGGCTTTTCCGAGTGGCTCAAGAAGCATCAGCCCAACTACCTGGCCTTGCAGGAGATGCGCGCTCTCCCGGATCAGGCGCCGCCCGAGGTCGCGGCGCCCCGCGACTATTGCGCGCGCTGGGTGCCGGCCGAACGCAAGGGCTATTCGGGCGTGGCCACCTACACGCGCACAGAGCCGCTCCGGTATTGGGTGGGCAGCGGCCTGGATTGGGGCGATCGAGAGGGCCGGGTGCTGCGCGCGGACTTCCCGGACTTCACCTTCGTGAACGTCTACATCCCCTCCGGCTCCGCCTCCGGGGAGCGCCTGGCCCTCAAGTATGAATATGCCGAACACTTCCTGGGGTACACGCGCTCTTTATTAGATGAAGGCCGGCCCGTGGCTTTGTGCGGGGATTTCAATGTGGCGCATGAGGAAATCGATATCCACGATCCCAAGGGAAATGCCAAGAATAGCGGATTCTTGCCGGAAGAGAGAGAATGGTTGAGCCGGCTGCTGGCCCAGGGCTGGGTCGACACCTTCCGGGCTTTGCATCCGGGCGTGCCCGGGCTCTACAGTTGGTGGTCCAATCGCGGGCGGGCGCGCGAAAAGGACTTGGGTTGGCGCATTGATTATATTTTGACCACGCCGGATTTGGCAGAGCGGGCGAGCAAGGCCTGGATTGACAAGCAGGCCGGGCTCTCGGATCACGCGCCGGTGTGGGTGGAGTTTGAGTGAGACGTCATCCCGAGCGAAGCGAAGGGATCTTTGCGGAGCAAAGATTGCGTCACTTCGTTCGCAATGACGGTTCCCCTGAGCGGGGTCATGTCTTGGAGCGACACCAATGTTAAACGCTGGATATTTTAGACAGCCGACCATTGCCGGGGACACAGTGGTTTTTGTCTGCGAGGACGACCTATGGTCCGTGCCCGCACAAGGCGGGACAGCCCTGCGGCTCACCTCGAACCTCGGCGACGTGAGCCGGCCCGCGCTTTCGCGCGACGGGAAGCATTTGGCCTTCACCAGTCTGGAGGAGGGGCATCCCGAGGTCTATTGCATGCCGGCGGGGGGCGGCCCGGCCCAGCGCATCACCTATTTGGGGGCGGATTCCCAGGTGCGCGATTGGACTCCGGACGGCAAGATTCTGTTTGTGAGCACGGCGGGCCAGGCCTTTGCCAAGGTCTACAGGCCGCACACAGTGGCCCCGGAGGGTGGGCCGTCCCATGTCCTGCCTTGGGGGCCAGCCAATGACGTGGGCTTTGCTCCGGGCAACGGGGGTGTGGTTTTGGGCCGCAACACTGCGGACCCGGCCCGCTGGAAGCGCTACCGGGGCGGTACGGCGGGCAAGCTTTGGGTGGATCCCAAGGGCAGCGGGGATTTCCGGCCGCTCATGGCGGAGCTCAATGGCAACCTGGCCAGTCCCCTATGGGTGGGCGGGCGCATTTATTTTCTTTCGGATCATGAAGGCGTGGGCAACCTTTATTCCTGTACGCCGGAGGGTTCGGATTTGCAACGCCACACGGATCACAACGAATACTATGCGCGCCTGGCTTCCACGGACGGTCAGCGCATTGT
>JAFGIU010000095.1 GCA_016929445.1 Candidatus Omnitrophota bacterium | reverse complement strand
GCCCAAGGCCTCCAGCCCCACGGCGTCGTCAAAATCCTGAGCAGACTCGCCGTCAATGGTCACGATTTCGGCTTCGCGCAAATCGCGGCGCTTGCGCCGGCCCAATGAAAATTCCAGGGTCCCGGCCTCCTTGAGCGCAGCGCGGGGAAAAGGCACGCGCAGTTCATGGCGGCGGATAATGCGCTCCATCTCCACTTCGGGCGCTCCGGGCTGGCCCAGCACCTTGATGATCTTGCCCTTGGCGCTCTGTTTATCCCCGGGGAAACGAGTGATCTGCAAAAGGGCCAGATCCCCGTCCTCCACGCCCTGCCCTTTGCGGGATCCCTCGACTCCGAATTGGCAGCGGGCCTCTTCGGGGTCGGGCCAAAGAACCCAACCGCCCCCGCGCAAATGGCTCAACCTTCCTAAAATTTCTTTGCGCGTGCGCTCTATCAACCAAATTTTTCCCGCACGTTCTTTTCCGCGCCACAAACGGCTGACTTCCACGCGCACCTTGTCTCCGGCAAAATAACCGCGCGTGAGTTCCTCGGGCACGTACACATCGTCTTCTTTCTTGCCCCCGGAACCCACAAATCCAAAGCCGCGTTCATTGAGAATAAGAAAGCCTTCCACTGTGCGCGCTTGATGGCTGCGCGTGCGGCGCCCGTGTGCAGCCATGGTCGTGTTACGGCTCGGCCCGCTTGCTGTCTTCTTCTTAGGAAGATTCCTTCGAATGATTTTCCGTTTCTTCTTACCTTTTCTGGGGCTCACACATCCTCCTGTCTGACTTCAAAAGCGTAAATTCGTTGACAACAGCGTTTCACAACTGCTAAACTTCGTCAAGACTTGGAGTTATGCACCTATGATCCCCTGTTCGACCCTAGCCTGGTTTGATACGTACAGGCCGGTTCTCAAACCTGACATAACCCAGCTGATTTCCGAGGATTCCTCTGCGTTCAAAGCCGATTCCTCCGACTTCTTTTCCGAAGAAGAGCTCTTCTTCTTAAATCGCATGGACGGCTCCCACACCCTTCACGGCCTTAGCTTAGGACACCTTCAGGAATTCGGGACCTTAAACTTTGGCGGACTTTTGCGTTTGCTGGCGCGCCTCAGACAAGCGGGCTATTTGGCGGAACCGGAACACCCTAGCTGGGGCTATCGCGGCACTTGGGCTGCGGCACGGGCGCTGGGCGCAGTGCTGGCGCAGCTGAGGCCGCTCTATCAAAAAGTATGGATCAGAAATTCTCTGGAGAATATTTCACAAGAGGCCGCGAGCGGATGGCTCAAACCCATGAGCGCGTTCTTGCTTCTGGCCTTGAGCGGATTGGGAGCCTTTCTGCTTTGGACCCAGGTGCTTCCCCAAATGGGGCGCATCGGACTGGGCACAGGCTACTGGTTCTGGGACCTTTTTGTTGTGTGGGCCGCCCAGGGGCTCCTGAGCCTCGGCCACGCCAGGGTGGTGGGCCTTGTGGGACGCAGCCGGGGGATTTCACCCGTGACCTTGAGGTTGAGGGGCCTCCCGCTTTGGCCGGTCTGGTCCGTGGATCGCAGCTCACCGGTATGGCAGATCGGCGGTGCGCGCATCGCCTCGGCCCAGTGGGGGCTGGCCTGTGAATCGGCCGCGCCCGGCTATTTCGGGGCCCTGGCACTCAGTCTCCCTTTTGGAGCCTGGCGAGGCGCTATTGAACTTATCTGTCTGGTCAGTGTCTGCCGCACTGTGTGCCACCTGTGCCCGGTCGGCCCAACAGAAGCAACGCGATGGTGGAGAGAGATTGTCGAGACTTCCAACCCTTTACAGCACTGGTTCCACTTTCTCGCCCATCTTGCCCCTTGGGGAGAACGCCGCTCTCTGCACAATAGAGAACGCGACCTGCTCCACCTGGGTCTCTATACTTTTGCGTGGACACTCCTGTGGACCGGGCTGTGCGCCTCTTTTGCGCAGTGGGTTCGGTGGTTCGGCCTCTCCGGCTGGAGCCACTTTGCCTGGGGAGCCCGTGTCTTGATTGCGGGCGCGTATACGGGAGTGGCCCTGGGCCTTGCGCTCATCGGAATCCAGCTTTTCCTGCCTCTGCGCAGCGCAGCGCAATGGGTGCATCTGCCGCGCTCCGGCAAAAAACTGGGAAAGGACTCTCTCTTTGTGGGGGCAGGGCTCTTTGTGCTGCTCTTCATACTGCTCCACACGGTCCCCTCCGTGCATTTTGAAGGAAGCATTCCCATGGTCCTTTCGCTGATATCGGGCCTTTGCTTAACGCGCATTGCCGACGGGGCCGGGCGCAGCGGCGAGGGGCATGGCTTGCGCTTCCTGGCCTTTGTCTACGCCTTCTGGTCCGGGCTGCTCCTGGCAGGCACGGCAGCCGCAGGACAGGCCTTGCGCTTGCCTCTCATAGGCGAGTGGGGGCTCAGCATACTTTTTGCGTGCACTGCCCTCTATGCCTCTTTCACCGCGCTCCGGATCCTGATCCCGGGATTCCGGGCCTATTCTGCCATGGCCATGTGGATTTGCAGTGCGCTCCTCGCGGTCTTTTTCTGGAATGCCATCGGGATGGGCGCGGATAGCGGTTCCTTGGCTCTCTGGGCCCTGGCCAGCGCGCTCACACTGCTGGGCCTGGTGGTTGCGCGCGCCCCGGGCAAATACGCGTGGTCTTTGCTCAGTGCTTTGGGCGGAAGCTCCCTGTGGGTGCTCGCATGCATTCCGGCCTCCCGCATGCAATGCCCGGATCCTGTTTTCCTTTCTTTTGGCCTGGCCCTGCAATGCCTGGGCTTTTGGGCCCTGCTCCGCAATAGCCAATGCATTACGCCCCAATGCGTGTCCTTGATTCCCGGAGAGGATTCCGCCCCCAACTCGCTGGAGCGCCTCCCGCATCACTTTAGTGTGATTGTGGACACGCTGCTTTGGACAGCCCGGAGGCTTTCCGGCAGCCTAACTCAATCGGCTATCTCCAATGTGCTCGCGCGCACTCAGGGCACGGATCTTTGGATCCGTTTCGGCAAATTGCACATGGCCTATGACCGGCGCAGCGCCTCTCTGGTTGCGGCCTTTGAGCGCCTGCAACAGATCAGCGCCAACTACCTGGGCTGGAACGTGACCCGCAGAGCTCTGGAGAGCGCCATTGAGGAACTTCCCTGGGAGGATCGCGAATACTGGCGAGTCCTTCTGCGCTCCCGCTCCAAGAGTGCGGCCAAGTGGTCCAGAGTCAACGCCCTGCCCGCCCTTCCCTCCCTGACACAACGCACTGCGGGCGCCCGCAAATTTTTGAGCACCCACGGCCTCCCTCTGGGGCATGCTTCGGCTCTGGCCAGCAAAATGCTGTTCCGGCGTTTCACAAAGGGCTGCGTGATCCTTGAATCCGATTGCCCGCCCGAGGCCTGGTATGAAGTTATCAGCGGCGAATTGCAGGTTAAGGAGGTCAGCCCCTTTGGCAAGACCCGGATTCTGGCCAACCTGCGCAGCGGGCACAGTCTGGACGGCCAGTGTTTGAGACTGGCCTCCCAAGGCAATCCCCTTCTTGTCGCAGCGGAGAATACGGAACTCCTGATTATTCCGCGGACCGCGGCAGGGCTCTTTTTGCGCAACGGATCCGAACAAATACCGGAAGGGGACTGGACCCAGCTGCTCGCTCTTCCCCTGTTCCGCAGCTGTAATGCAATCCAGATTCACAACCTCTGGCTCAGACGGGAGACATTAAGCTTCGGGCAGGGAGAATTCCTTATTAAGCAGGATGAGCGCCTCATGCGCTTCTTCTACTTGCTGGAAGGCTCGATCTACTTACAGCGAAATGACACGGAGGAGCAGGACTTACTGGAGGCAGGAGATAGTTTCGGAGAGACAGCCCTGCTGAGTGTAAGACCCAGTGCATACACCGCAGTGGCTGCGGAAGATTCCACTCTCTATTCCTTCAGGCACCACGATTTTCTCGATCTCTTTCCCGTGTTTTGCCCGGATTCCCCCGTCCCATCAGCGCATGCTGTCGAGAAGCCGGTTGATGCGGTCGGCCACGGGCTTTAAATCATCCCCTTGCCGCAAATGAATGCGCCGGGAAGGATCCTTTCCTTCCAATATGGTATCGAGTTCCCTCTCCAAGCGCTGGACAGGCCCGATCAGACGGTGGGCCACGGTCATGGCCCAAAGCAAAAGAAGGATAAAGAGCGCGGGCAGCGCAAACCACATAATGGTATTCACACGCTCCAGGGCAGGCAGTAAATGCATGAGGATGGTTTCCGGCATGGCCAGCTCTTCCGCCACGACACGAAAGATCACGTGATAAAGGCACGCGCCCACAAACAGGGCCGGCATCCACATCACGATCAGAAACAAATACAGGTATCGCCTGGCCAGTTTAGAGGTTAAGAAGAATCTCGCTTTGGTTCGCATGATTACTCCTTCTTGTAGCCGAATTTGATTTCGTCAAAGGAAGCGCCGGCCAGAGTCTCTGTGTTATCCGAATCCGTCATAAAGGCCACAGCCCCTGCCCTGGCTTTCGGGGGACGGCCAAAGGCCGCGGTGTAGTCCTCATAAACATTGCGCTCCTCAAAAAACCACTCCCCCTTAGCGCCCGGCCCGCTCTGAACCACAAAGATTTTGATATTGCCGGAAAACGCGCTGCTTTCAATCGTGCCTTCGGGCAACGTCTCGGACCACACGTATTCCAATGCTTGGGAGTTTGTAAAGAGTAGCGCGGGGAAAATAACATACACGCGTGCGGCAAAGTCATCCTGGTCTTTTTCGGCGATATTCTCTGGCGGGGGCTTGTCCGGGAAATGGCTCACACGCCACTGCCAACTAATCATGGGCAATTCTTCGACACTGTAACGAACCTTGTAGTAGTAACCCGAGGCAGCGCTGTCCGATTGCGCGCGCACATAGGCGCCTTGTCCTTCATCCACAAGCTCGTAATGAACGTGGCCCTGGATAATCTTTTCTTCCCATTCCTCGAGCGATTCCGTGCTGTCAAAATTAAACTCTTTGAGCGGGGACGCATGAAGCGATCCCGCAATCAGAAGCAGGAGCCCGAGGCTCAGACAGATCCCTGTTGCCCGTCTGAGCATCTACGCCTCCCGCGCCTCGGCGAGCACGGCCTTGAGCGCTTCACACGTGGTGGTCACCTGGGACAGCTCCTGCTGCACAGCCCCCAGATTCCCCTCATTCGTGCTGCCCAGAGTCTGACTCATTCGCTTAAGGCGCTCGGTCATGTCCTCCAGATCAGCGACGGTTTTGTCCAATTGGGTCCCCCAATTGAGCAGGATGCCGTTGATCGCTGCCTCGAGCTGTTCCATGCGGTCGGACTCGCGGAAACGCACCTGCCGGATCAAGCCCTGGTCCCCGGCTTCCTCGGCCAAGCGATTCAGCCTGAAGATCGGCCCTGCAATCGCATGCGTGATCTGGATTACCAGCAAAACCGCGCACAGCAAGATCAGGATATTGATCGACAAAAGCGGAGACAGCATGCTGGCAAAACCACTTTGGAAACTGAGGCGTCCTTCGAACAGACCGTTGATCACCGCGTGCTTGCCCATGGCATAAAAGAAAAGGCTGCTCGATAGGGTCACTATCAGCAGCATTAGATAAACCTTGAGCATCAGCACCGGCTGTATGCTCTCCCTGAGGAAATATTTACGCCTGGGCCGGAACCCCAGCCGTTTAGAACTTTCGGACATAGCCCCCTCCTGTGAGTGTCCCCAAAACCACGGAACTGCTACTCAATGAAGAGGATACTAGTGCGTGCATTCAGTGTCAAACACACACGCAAAAAAGGACCCGGCCAGCGCCACTCAATGGATCTAACCGGGTCCGTCATCGGCCAGCAACTTTCTGGGTCAGAGAAGTCTTATTTCGAAGGCATGTGCCGCCAATAGCCTCTGACTCTCCTGCCGAAAACATTGGTATACCCCTTCACATGAATCAAACGACCCCTGCGCTGTTGTCTCCTCTTCATGCACGCACCTCCGTAAAAAGCGTCTGCCCCAGACGCTGATTGCAACGGATCCCAAGCTCAAAAGAGCATTTCTGAATATTTATATGGGAACTTTTATTAAAAGAAGTATAGCTGAGATGAGTGCGCTTTCAAGGGACCCAGGCCAAAAATTCCGGATTAAGTGCGGGATTGTTCCATGGCACGGGTGAGTTGCGATAAGCTCTCGTTAATAAAGAGCTTAAGAGTATCTTCCCCGCTAAGCTTGGGGT
>JAFGIU010000094.1 GCA_016929445.1 Candidatus Omnitrophota bacterium | reverse complement strand
TCAAGGCCACGTGAGCGCCGGTGTCCACGTCGGATTCATACACGGTCACATCAAATTCACCGTACTCCGTGGGCATCACCGTGGTGGCTGAGCGGTGGACCAGTTTTTCAAAACGCCGGCGATAAAGGATCAGGTCCCGGATGGTGCACATCTTGAGCCCGTGTTCCTGGGCAAAAAGCTTGAGGTCTTTGGCGCGCGACATGGTGCCGTCGGAATTCATGATCTCGCAAATCACGCCCGCAGGCCGCAATTCACTCAAACGCATGAGATCGATGCAGGCCTCCGTATGCCCCACGCGCACCAACACCCCCCCGTCACGCGCGCGCAAAGGAAACACATGCCCGGGGCGCGCCAAATCTTGAGGAATGGACCGAGGGTCAGCCAGCACCTGGATTGTCCTGGCCCGGTCGTGCGCGCTAATGCCCGTGCTCACACCCTTGCGCGCGTCCACCGAGATAGCCCAGGCTGTCCTAAAAGGATCGTTCATGTCCGCGGCCATTTGCGAAAGGCCGAGTTCGTCCAGACGCTGCGCTTCCATGGGAACACAAATCAGCCCGCGGCCGTGAGTGGCCATGAAATTGACGGCCTCGGGTGTGGCGTGTTCCGCAGCCACAACCAAGTCGCCTTCGTTTTCACGGTCCTCGTCGTCCACTACAATAACCATGCGGCCGGCCTGCAGGTCTTTGAGGATTTCAGAAATCGGGTGAAAGCTGGATGGCATAAGAAAAGCCCCGTTAGGTTCGGGGCTGAGACGCAAAGAAGTAACACACACAGGTCCGGTGCGCGCGCAACCGCCCGCACACAGGCCGCAGTGCCTTCTCTCATCTTCTCTCATCTAGGCTTTCACTATCGGTCCCGGAATCTCACCGGGTCGGCCCGTCGGGCTCTCCGTCAGCTGCCGAAAAACGCCTTGTCTCCGGCTATTTTGACAGCCTTCCCAAATAAGGAGATTTGATTTAAACCCAATAGGTTCGCGGACTTAGGACAATCAAGCTGGCCATTACCGCCGGCCGGGAATTTCACCCTGCCCCGAAGATGTAAGGCTAGCCTAATCTTTGGGAGGATTTCTGTCAAGCTGCTGGGAGAGCGTGGCTTAGCGGCTCTCTGACTCGGACTCGACTGCGGTCTGGGCTGCATCGGTGGCCGGGATATCCTCCTCCCCCCCCAGGGTCACCGTTTCCTGGGCCCTGCCCGTCTCAGTCTCAACGCCCTCGCTCTTCAAGCGTACTGACACAATCTTCGACACACCCTGGTTTTCCATGGTTACGCCATAGAGGAAGTCGGCCATGCTGATTGTCCGCTTGTTGTGCGTCACGATAATGAACTGGGACTGCTGCACGAACTCCTTGAGGATCTGACAGAAGCGATCCACATTGGCCTCGTCCAGAGGCGCGTCAATTTCGTCCATGATGCAGAAGGGGCTGGGCTTCACCTTGAAAATCGCCAGCAAGAGGGCAATAGCCGTCATGGCCCTCTCACCGCCTGAAAGCAGGCTCACACTCTGGAGCTTCTTCCCCGGAGGGGAAGCAATAATTTCAATGCCGGATTCCAAAACGTTCTCGGGATCCACCAGCACAAGCTGCGCATCGCCGCCGCCAAACAGGACGCGGAATAACTTGCGGAATTCCACGCGGATTTTTTCAAAAGCCTCGGTAAAGAGTTCCTTGGTGGTTTGATTGATTTCCCGGATGGCCTTATTCAGAGAATCCTTGCTCTTGATTAAGTCTTCATACTGACTGTTCAGGAACTCATAGCGTTTAACTTGTTCTTCGTGCTCTTCGATGGCCACCAGATTTACGGGCCCCAGACCCTCGATGCGCTTGCGCAGGCGGTGGACCTCGTTTTCGACTTGGGCCTCGTTCTCCTCTGCAGCCCAGGCAAATCTCTCCTCTGCATCCGGAGACTGAACCAAGCCAATGAGATCCAGTTGGTACTGCTGGCGGACACGATCTGCCACAGACTCCAATTGGTGCACACAGTCCTGCATTTGGATCTCCAGACCGTGGATCCTTTCCTGCAGACTATCGCGCTCGGCACGCTTGGTCTCGTAAACTTGCTCCGCTTCTTCGGCGTTTTCGGTCAATCGCTGGCGATCCAAAGAAATCTGGACAGCCTTTTCCTCAAGCTCTTGGGCTTCACGGTCCAGCTCCAGACTTCGCGCATCCAATTCCTGGCTGCTGCGTTGCAACTCCTGATAACGCTCCGACGCACTTCCCATTTCCACCTGCAAGGTCTGCGCCCGGTCTGTACCGGACTTGAGGGATTCCTCCACGACCTTCTGAGTCTGGAACAGTGCCACACGGCGCTCCTCAAAAATTTTGAGTTCGGCATTGAGTTCCGCGGACTCCCCACGCAGTCTTTCCAGGAGAGAACTGTTGCGCTCAATGGCTTGCCGGCGTTCTTGAATTTCCGCGCGGTGCCCCTCTAAGACCCCTTGAGACTGACTCTGGTAACCCCCTGAGCGGCTGAGCATCTCGTCGACTTCCTGCAGCTTCTTGTTCGCAGATTCCCATTCCGCGTCAAAACCCAGGATTTGCTCTTTGAGCCGGTTGAGTTCGGCTTGAGAGCCCGCAAACTCTTGCTGCCTCTGCGCCTGCGTCACACCCAGACGGCGTATCCTCTCGGAATTCGCGCGAATTTTTTCGCTGAGTTTTTCCACATGCTCCTTGGAGGATTCACGCGCAATCTTGACCTGACTCAGTTGACCGGCAACCTCTTCCGACTCAGCAGTCACTTCGCGAATAACCGCATCGCGGCGCAAAAGACTGGTGTCTTCGGTCACATGGGAGAATCCGCCGGAGAGAATGGTCCCTTCCAGACTGTCCCCATCCCGGGTGAGGATCATCCAATCGGACTTGCCTCCTGAATAACCCGTCGGAGCGGGCAAGCAGGCAGCAAGGGCCTCAGCATTTTCCCAATCCTCCGTAATAAAGACATTCTGAAGAAACCAAGAGACCACACCAAAGTGCTCGGGCCGCGCCCAAACCACGTCCGTGGCGCGCACGCACTTGCCGTCCCAATCCGGCGGAATCGACAAAGGCTCAATAGTGGGAACCTTATCCAAGGCCAGGAAAGAAGCCCGGCCCTTTTGTTCCTGCCGCAAATACTTGATGGCCTGTTTGGCCACAGCGCTGCGTTCCACCACAATGCACTGCACGCGTTCGCGCAACGCAGTTTCAATCGGGATTTCGTAACCGCTCGTCACCTCAATCAGATTGGCCACCGAGCCGCGAATGCCTTCGAGCTCTCCTGAGAGCACAGCTTTAGCTCCGGAGGAATATCCCTCTTTGCGCTCCTTCAAGTCCCGCAGATGCTGCAAGCGCATTTCCAGACGCCCTTGCCGGCGATTCAGATCCTCGAATTCCTGGTCGAGCCGCCGGCCCTTTTCTCCGGCTTCCCGGGCGCTGCGTTCCAGGCTCTCCTGTTCCGAAACACCCTCCTGCAACTCGGCTGATATCTGACGGTAGGCCTCGGAACGTTCGGCTGACTCGGTTTCCTTGGGGCCAATCTGGTCCACAACCCTTTGCCGCTCCAGACCCAAACGCTCCATGCTGAGCTGAAGAGCGCGCTTATCCAATTCCTGCTGGTTGCGTTTTTCATTCAGGCGCTCCAGCTCGCCTTCAAGGCGTTCAATTTCTTTGAGTTTGGTCTGGATCTCCCGGCGATCCACATCGAGCCAACCTTCGCATTCCTTTTGTTGGCTCTGTGTCTGAGCCACCCGGGTACGTTGCTCCTGCTCGGTCCTGGAACAGGCCTCTAATTCATGCAGCACGTTTTCCAAGTGACTTTCAAACTCCGACTTCTTGGACAGAGTCACCTCCAGCTCGCCGGAAAGCGCCTGGGAACGATTTTCCAGATCCCGGCAACGCTCGCGATCCAAGGCTGCACGGCGACGGCAGGACTCCGACTCAGCCGCCTTTTCCCGCTGCAAGTCGCGGATCCGGGACCACTCTTGCGCAGTCTGGTCAGCCTGGATTCGCAGTTCATCTCTTTGCGCATGCATTTTGTTGATTGAAATATCCGTGGAGGAGACTTCAGCCCGCAGCTCAATGAGTTGGTTTTCAAGCTTCTTGGCACTTCCCTGCCAATAGTGCAGGTGGCGAACAGCCAGCTTCAGTTCAAGCTCCTTGAGCTGGTCAAACTCCTCGCGATAGGTCCGGGCGCGCTTAGCCTGGCGTTCCAAGGATTTAATCTGGCGTTGGACTTCGGTCACGATGTCCGAAATACGCAAGAGATTCTGTTCGGTTTCTTCGAGCTTGCGCTCGGCCTCACGACGGCGCACCTTAAAGCGCGTGATCCCGCTCGCCTCTTCGAATACTTCGCGACGCTCCTCGGGCCGTGATGAAAGCACGCGGTCCATCTTGCCCTGTTCAAAAATGGAATAGGCACTCGTGCCCATCCCCGTTCCCATCAGCAGATTCTGCACATCGCGCAAACGCACGGGATTTCCGTTGATTAAGTATTCGCTCTCGCCTGAGCGAAAAAGCCGGCGCGTTACCGTGACCTCGGGATAATCCACAGGGAAAGTACCCTGCTCATTGTTCAGGGTAAGAGCCACCTCGGCCAGACCCATGGGGCCTTGCTCGGTGGTGCCGTTAAAAATGACATCTTCCATGCGCTGGCCGCGCAACTGGCGCGCGGATTGCTCACCCAGGACCCACTTGATGGCTTCGGCAATATTGCTCTTTCCGCAACCGTTGGGTCCGACAATCGCGGTCACGCCCTCCCCGATTTCCAAAACAGTCTTCTTTGCAAAGGACTTGAATCCCACAATTTCTAGACGCTTAAAGTGCATTCCTTCCTCCGGGTCGACTACTCAAAAGCAATTTCAATCTCAAAGGCCTCTTGCGGCCTCTTGAGAGCCTGCGGAAACGGTTCAAAGGGTGAAGCCTCGACTAAACGGCTGGCCACAAATTCGCCGAGTGCCTCGTCTTCACTGCCCAGCACTTCGGGCATCCCCACCAAGTGCCCGTCCTGAGTGAGCGTAAACTGCACACGCACGGCTCCGAAATAGCGGCGCGTGCTAGGACGATCCTGCAGCCGGGCCGCCACTTTCCGGCTGAGAGCACGGCGATATTCCGAATAAGCGATTTGGGCGGCCTTAAATTCCGACACCGTAGGCGTGGAGCTGACAAGCTGGAGCGGAGACAGCGACGGCTGCGGTGCGCGCGGCTGAGGAACATATTCCGGAATGGCCAGCGGATCGATGAATTCCCGGCCCGGCTCCTGCTCCTTTTCGAACTCCGGCTCAAGCGCGTATTCCGAAGCTTCCCACTCCGGTTCCTCATGCCCTTTCATAATGTGAGGCGTCAGCAAAATGACCAGTTCGGACTTGCTCTTGTATTCCTTTCGATTGGAAAACAACGCACCCACCACAGGAATTCTGCCCACAATGGGAATTTGATCGCGCTCATTGACAATCTTGTCCTGTATCAAACCTCCCAAGAGAACCATTTCCCCGTCTCTGACAATCACCTGGGTCTCGGTCTCTTGAGTCTTTACAATGGGGATCTTGCTGCGCTCGCTGCCGTCCGGATTGGTGAGCGTCACGGGCGTACCGGTTGTGCTCACTTCCGGCTTGACCTTCATGGTGATGTACCCGTCCGAACTGATAATAGGAGTCACGGTAAGAGAAACACCCACATCCACTAACTGCACATTGTCCGAAGTGATGGTGCTGCCTGTAGCCGGCACCGTCACCGTGGACGTAATGAAAGCCTCTTTGGTCCCCACCAAAATCCGCGCCTCTTCATTGTTCATGGCAAGAATCCGGGGGTTGGAAAGAGTATCGGTGCGGCCCATGCTCTCCAAAGCCTGAATCACGGTATTAAAGTTATTTTCTGCAAGCGTTCCCAATGTGATCGTGAAGGAGCTGTCTCCGGATGTGGAAGTCGGGCTGGCGGTTGAGGGTAAGCTCATGGAGTGCTCAAGGCTTCCGTCGAGCTTATTGAAAACAGCCTCCCAATCAATGCCGAGACGGAACTCATCTCCCAAAAGCACTTCAATAATGCGCGCGTCAATGAGCACCTGGCGGTCCCGTTCGTCAAAGGCGTTGATCACTTCTTCGGCCTTGGCCACGACTTCCGCATAATCACTGATCACAACTTTGCCCGTGCGCTCGTCCACACTGAGTTGGCCCACATTACCGGTCAGCAAAGTCCGAAGCTTCTCTCCAAGTTCTTCCACCTTGGCATAGCGCAATTCGAAAACACGCGTTTCAATGGGGCGGTCCAATTTGTTGATCAGTTGTTCCATCTCCTTCAGGCGTTCCGGAATCTCGATCAGAACCAAAGTATTGGAACTTTCATCCGGGATAACCCGGCCCACGACAGTCTTCATCTGCAAAAGAGTCTTTGCCACATCCGCGGCCTTGGCATCGCGGAGAGAGTAGCTGCGCATTTGCGTTCGCTCACGGAAGGGCGCGCCGAACATCTGTTCATATTCGCGCTCGGTCATCACTGTGACAATGTTGCCTTCTCTCTGAAAAGCCAGTTCATTGGCCTCCAGAATTAGGCGCAAGGCATCCTCCACACGCACATCCTTGAGAAAAATAGTGACACGGCCTTTGACATTGCGGCCGGCCACAATATTCAGACCTGTGCGGCTGGAGAAAATCTTGAGCAAATCAATAATTTCCATGTCCTTCACGTCCAGGGAAATCATGGATTCCATGCCCTGAGGACTCTGGGCATCCGGGACCGGGCCGGAAACCTGGGCGGCAACCGGGAAAACACCTAAACAGAGAAGCAATAGGATTGCCGGGAGAAACCTCTTAATATACAAGTTCAAATTTTTCTCCTCCGCGTTCCAGCTCCACGCGGTCCTCTTCGATCGCCCGCACTTTAAATCCTTCAATCTCATCTCCGATCCCCAGGGTCACGGAGCGATCGCTGCTCAACTCACGCACAATGGCCTGCGGAGGATGACTGCTGATGATTCCTACCACGGATAAGGCACTCAAGTCTGCAGCAGCCAATTCTTCGGCAATCGGACGAATCGGAGCCGTCGATCGATACTCTTCCCGCCAAAAAAGCTTGGGCCGGTTCCGCAGCACATCCAAATAGTGATCGAGCGGCGCAGCCTGTTCAATATTTAATACGGAAGTTTTCGAAAGAGAGGGGGCAGGTGTGGTTGGAAACGGCCGAGTTGCGGCCCTTGCGATCCACAGGCATGCCAACGCACAACAAACCAGCAGAAACGCACTCACTTGCTTCCATCGTACCGGGTCGGCCAAGCCTTCAAAACTTCTGAAAGGATCCTGTGACCGACTCAGCGGCACTGTCAAGCCGGATAAAGGCTTGAAGATCTGCAGTGCCGAAGGAGAAGTGCCCGCGCTCGGTGAGTTGGCTGGCTTGCCTGAGTGTCCCCTCCCTATGCGATTACGCAGCCATGCTTGCACGGGCGGTATTATATCTCAAGCTTTTAATTTTGTCCAGAATAAGGAGTTAGGGAAATGTCCGGGAGGTCAGCGAGGGCGCTCAACGAGCATATAAAACTTCACGGACTGCTCGCCCGAGCCTTCGACATTCATTTCCAAACGTTCAATTTCCAGGAGGGTGGGCGTGCTGCGCAAAGCATGGACTAAACGAAGAATGGAATCCGCCTGTCCAGAACCCTCGACCTCAATCCGCTCCGGGCTTCTCGTTTCGGTGCTGCGGGCCCGCAGGGGCTTGACCCGGCTAACGGTGACCTGAAACTGGGCGCCCAGTTCCTCAATTTGTCCCAGGATCCACGGCAAAACCAGTTCCCCGCTCGGAATCTGGGAGAGCCATGCCTGGGATTGCCCTTCAATCTTCCCGTATTCGGCCCTCTCGGCCTGCAGTTTCTGAGCCTGGCGTAACTGCTTTCGGACTAACAGGATCTGAGTGTCGAGTTCTTCCCAGCGATTCTTCAAGGGCCTCAAGCCCCACTGGAAAACAGCAGCCAAGATCAAGACTCCGGCCGTAATCAACACCAAGTTGCGTTCACGCTCCTTGAGCGACTGGATCTTGGCAACCATCAACGCTCCTCCCACATGAGTGTTGTCCCGTCCCGGCGATCGATCACTGCAACGAGCTCAGCCCAGATGCGCCCTTGATCATCCGAAACCACCGAGCTAAGCCGAACCTGCGTAGAGCCCACTCCCAGGAGAGCCTCTGCGTTGGACAGAAAAATTTCCTCCTCGACGCTGAGGTCGAAATCGCCGGCTCCCTTTTCGTAGAGTTCGGTCACGCCTTCGATGAGCCCCCAGGCCTCCCGGCCATCCACAATCTTGCGCGCAAGTGAATCCGCATCCACCAAAGTATCCGGCTGGCTCAAGAGCAAGCTGAGCACTTCAACCGGGGCTGTGTTCAAGTTCACCTGGGTACCCCCGTACACCGTAATCAAAGAGGCCCAGTCCCCGGCACGCTCCGGATCCAGGGTGGGAATCAAAGCCAATTCCCGGAAGCTTTGGAAAGGCCGTCCTTTTACCTTATAGGATAGTCCCAATTCCTCAAAGCTGCGATTCTCTTCATCTAAGGCTGCCTGCCAGTCTGTGTCCCCCTGCAAAGCCTGGTCCCCGCGCCATAGCGCCACGCTGTAAACCTCGGCAGGTGAATCGATATGAGGCAAGAGCGAAAGATGGTACTGAGAAAGCCAGTTGAGATTCAGACGAGACTGTTCATCCGTTACCTGGGTTTCAATAGACCAGGGGCCCTCTGTGCGGGAATACCGCTCAGGCTCGGGCTTCCAGGGCCAGCCCGCTAGGCCTTGGTCCGCGGGGATCTCCGAAGCCCCGGCCACAAATTCAGCACTTCGCAAGGCCATTTCCCCCCTCGCCAGAGCGCGGGCCTCGGCTCGACGCACCGCGTGTTTGACCAGACGCAGGTCCACACCCATTTGCCGGCCCAGGCCCAAGGCCAGCAAAAGCAAGATAGTTAAAACCCACAAGGAGGTCACCAAAATGGAGGCGCGTTCCGCATTGGGATACAGCCTATAATAGCGCACGGCCCCTGGCTCCCTGCGTCACAATGGCCACAAAGTTCCACTGTTCCGCTGTTCCCTCATCCCCCCAGACAATGCCAAACTCCGCACGCACAGCCGCAGGCAATCCATTCTCCGAATCCCAGCTCCGCTGCCACTCCCAATTTCCGTTCTCTTCCGGGAGGGGCGCATAGAAGAATCGAACAGAGTCCAGTCCTCTCAAGAAAGGCTCCGGAGCAGGAGGGACTGCTTCCGCTCCCAAATTAAGCGGCCGCGCGCTGCGCCAGAGGACTCCCTCTTCCGCGTCCCAGCTATAAATGACCCGGCTTAAAGCGCATTCAGCCGGACTCCCTTGAAAAATCAGACTGAGGAATTCACAGCCCGAAACCTCTCCCTCAAAAGCCGGAATCTCTTCATGCTCCAGGTTGATTGCATTCCGCAGTTCCAGATCCATCCGATCCGCCAAAATCCGCAATTCTTGCAGGCCCTCTCTCTGCTGGCCCGCGCGCTTCCAGGTGCGGACTCCGCCCCAGAATGTCGAGTAGATCGAGACGGAAATTGCGGCAAAGATGAGGACTGCCACGAGCAATTCGATGAGGGTAAAGCCTTTTCTCACGAGACCCCCTCTTCAGGCAACTCTTCTGCGGAGGGTTCTTCCTCCACAGCAGCGGAATCGCTGCGCGGGGAGAGGTAGGTGTCCAGCGTTGTTTTGAGCTCGGAGCGTGTATTCTTCCAGAGCCCTTCCACCCGCACGCGCGGCAAGAAACTCTGCTCTGCCGAGGGCTCCGTGCTCAGGGTCCAGGAGCTTCCGCGCAACGACCCCGTGCCTTTGGCAGGCAGTTCATCCACGGACCTGCCCTGGAGCACAAGTAATTCAGCTTCAGCCAACTCCTGGCGCGCTATCCAAATACTGCGCGTAAACCCTTCACTTGCCCGGACTGCCCGGCCGGCCGTGAGAAAGGAGCGCCCGACAGCCATGAGACCCAGCCCCAGAATCACGAGAGCCACCAGAGTTTCCAGCAATAGAAAACCTCGTTGTCCTCTTCTCAAGACGCCTCCTCAAATTGGATTTCAACTTTGGCTGTTTGTGGCCAAATTTGGATTCTTAGCTCCGCGCCTTTGGAATTTTGCAGGCGGATCAAAGCGGCTTGCGCGCTTCCGTCCGGATAGAAATCCACGGACGACCACTCTCCCTCCAGGCTCACCTGATCATGCAAAGGCCAGGCACGTCCTGTCCGGCCGGGCACGCGCACA
Source organism: Candidatus Omnitrophota bacterium (assembly GCA_016929445.1). Taxonomy (NCBI): domain Bacteria; kingdom Pseudomonadati; phylum Candidatus Omnitrophota; species Candidatus Omnitrophota bacterium. The sequence goes on along the minus strand of JAFGIU010000094.1, from coordinate 13,830 downwards.
AAATCCTCGGAGTCATCGGCCACGAATATGCGGAATTCCCGGCGCGCGGCATCCCAACTCACGCGATGGGTGCGCTCCTGCTGCACGGCTTCGTATGCCGCCAGGCGCGCGCACTGAGCTAAATCACGCCCCGCACGCTCCAGTCCCAAAGTGTCCATTGCAGTACGCAGGTTAGGTGCGGATAGGCCGATCACGACCAATACAATCGTGACGACAATGAGGAGTTCTATGAGGGTGAAGCCCGGATCAGAGGTCCTCTTCCCAATTCGTGACATCGTCACCGCCTCCCTCCACGCCGTCTTTGCCGAGGGAGTACAGATCGTAGTCTCCCCGGTTCTTCTCGCCGGGGCACTTGTACACAAAGGAGTTCCCCCAAGGGTCTTTGGGCAGGCGCTTTTTCTTCAAGTAAGGACCCTTCCAGTTCTCAGCCTGAACGGGGGCTTGGATCAGGGCTTCCAAACCCTCCTCACTCGTGGGATAACGGCCCATATCCAGGTCAAAGAGGTCCAGAGCCATGCTGAGGTTCGATTCAATATCAGCGCGGCAGGCCGCCACCTTCGCCTCTTCACTGCGAGGCATGATCCGCGGCGCGGCCATGGCCACCAACACACTAATAATCACCACAACAAGCAAAAGTTCGATAAGGGTAAAACCGTTTTTTCGCATCAAGCCACCATCAGGTTCATCTGGAAAATAGGCAGTAAAATGGCAACCACCATAAATGCGATGATCACCGCGACTATGAGAATCATCAAAGGTTCCAAGAGCGCTGTCAACATTTTTATCTCGCGATCGGTTTGCCACTCAAATGAACTCGCCACGCGCAACAAGGCTTTGTCCAGCGTACCGACCTCTTCTCCAACCGCCACCATTTGAGCCATAAATGCAGGAAAGACAGGGTGTTTGCGTAAAGCCTCGGCAATGGAGGCTCCCTCCCCCACCCGGGCAGCCATCTCCCGGAAACCCTCCTGTACCAAAGGCGTACCCGCAATGCCGGAGACAATCTCCGCACTCTCCAAAACCGGAACCCGGCTGGACAGCAAGGTTGCAAAGGCACGCGTGACCCGGGCCACATCCATGCGCTGGACGAGTTTTCCAACCCAGGGCAAAGCCTGCAGACTTCGGACGCCCAGACCCCGGAGCCATTGAGTCGGAACAATTTTCTCCCTGAAGGTCCAAGCGAGAATCCCCAAGATCAAGACAAGAGGGCCGTATCGCAAAGCTAAACCACTTGCCGCCAGGAGGATCCGGGTAGGCAAGGGCAATACTTGGCCCATGTCCTCAAAAAGTTCCACCATCTGCGGAACCACAAAGACAAGCATCACAAGGGCGGCCAGAACACCAAAACCCGCGACCAACAAAGGATAGGCCAAAGCCAATTGAATGCGGCTTTTGGTCTCCGCATCGCTTTCAGTAAGCAGGGCCAGTTGCTCTAAGGAGCCTTCCAGGTTTCCGGAGAGCTCGCCTGCGCGCACCATACTGACATAGAGATTTGTGAATGTGGACGGATGGCGGGCCATGGCATCGGAAAAACGGTCCCCCTCTTCCACGGCTGTGTAAACCTGCTCCAACACCCCGCGCAGGCGCGGGTTGGTGCTTTGCTGAATCACCACCCCCAGAGATTGCAGCAACGGCACGCCCGAGCCCACAAGATCCGCCATCTGACGGGTCATCACAATGAGTTGGGAATTGCCGGCGCGAGAGGAATTGACACTGTTTACGGCAGGAGATGAGCCAAGGGGCTCCAAAGAGTAAGGAACGATGTTCTCCGCGGCCAGCTTGGAAACTGCCTCTTCCCTGGAGGAGGCTTCAACCACTCCCTCGACTGTGCGGGACGGACCGCGTCTGGCGCGATAGCGAAATCGGGGCATAAATTAACTTTCCCGGCAAGGCCTAGAGCACGGGCAGGTACTTGGTGAGTTCGTAGTCCGTAATCTGCGTCTTAAAACGATCCCACTCGATTTGTTTGTTCTGGATAAAAGAATCAAAGACATGATCCCCTAAAGTCCTTCTCAGCAGCTCACTGCCCTCGGCAGCTTGCAATGCTTCCAAAAAACTACCCGGCAACTCTTTAATGCCGCGCCTTGTGCGCTCCTCCTTGGACATTTCGAAGACATTCTCCTCCACCGGATCGGGCAAAGGATAGTTGTTCTCAATTCCCTCAAGGCCCGCGGCCAGGAGCGCGCTAAAGGCCAGATAGGGATTGCAGGCCGGATCCGGAGAACGCACTTCCAAACGGGTGGATTCCTCGTGGCCCAGTTTATACTGGGGCACACGCACCAGGTCTGAACGATTGCGCACAGCCCAGGAAACATACACAGGTGCTTCGTAGCCGGGGATCAGCCGCCGGTACGAATTGATCCATTGATTGGTGACCAGGGTGATCTCCGGCATATGGCGAAGGATCCCTGCCATAAACTGCTTCCCCAAGGAAGAAAGATGGTGGGGATCGCCCGCATCAAAAAAAGCGTTTCTGCCTTCCCTGAACAAAGACATATGCACATGCATCCCGCTCCCGTTTTCGTTGGCCAGCGGCTTGGGCATGAAGGTCGCGTACACTCCGTGCTTCATGGCCACTTCTTTGACTACCAGGCGATAGGTCATCACCGTGTCGGCCATGGTCAAGGCATCGGTGTAACGCAAATCGATCTCGTGCTGGCTGGGCGCGACCTCATGGTGGGAGTACTCCACCGGAATGCCCATGCCCTCCAGAGTGAGAACCGTCTCACGCCGGAGATCCGAAGCAACATCCAGGGGTGTGAGATCAAAGTACCCCCCCATATCGATGGGTATGGGTTCGGAAGAAGACTTGAAATAGAAATACTCGAGCTCAGGCCCCACAAAAAACGTGTAGCCCTTTTCAGCCGCCCGCTCCAAATTACGCTTGAGCACAAAACGCGGATCCCCTTCAAAAGGCACTCCCCCGGGCCTCAAGACATCGCAAAACATACGCGCTACAGCATTTTCCTGAGGCCTCCAAGGCAGCACTGCAAAGGTGCTTGGGTCAGGCAGGGCGATCATGTCCGACTCGTCTATACGGGTAAAGCCTTCAATAGATGAGCCGTCAAAGCCCATCCCCTCCTCCAAGGCCTCCTCGAGTTCAGCCTCAGTAATCGCAAAGCTCTTCAAAACCCCGAGAATATCCGTAAACCACAAACGGATGAATTTGACATTGTGCTCGCGCGCAACACGCAGCACAAATTGAGTGTTCTTATTTTCTGATGTCTTGTCCTGTTCACTCACAGTGATATCCTCATTATCCAGTCAAAAGAAAGACTAATTAGGAGAGACCAACACGACACGGTCCTCCGGTTCCGGTGCCTCTTCCAAGTCACTCAAATCCGCTGCCGAAACATTGGCACGCGCCTCAAGCACTCCCATCACACCCACGCTTCTGCCGTTTCGAATCACCTCGAGCTGATCACCGGCACGCAGGCCTTGGTTTACACCCAGGTTGACGACCACAAACCCATGCTGCTGATTCACGCTCAAGACCTTACCCGGCCGGGTGAGCTTTCTCAGCACCTCCTCGGCTTTTTCCCGGGTAATCGTGGCCTCAGCCAGCTCTTCAGGCGGTGCATCCAGTTCCCGGCCCAAATCAGAAGGCCTTGCCAAGAGATCCTCAACCGGCAAAGGCGCGGGAGGCGGGACTGTTGGATCACTCACATTTTGTTTAACCACAATAGGCGGCAGCTCGACAAAACCCGGAGTCGCGGTCTGCTGACTCGAAGCGTCCAGGCCCGGGATACCGGCGCTAACCTGATCCCTAAGCGTGGTCTTGGCCACTTGGAGCTCTGCCAGCTTCCTCTCCAAAACCTGATTCATCTGGGCAACCTGCTGGATCAAGGCATTCTTTTCGTTGATCAAAGCGACTTTCTGCTGGGTCGCTGTTTCCAATTGGGCACGCACCGTCCTGAGTTCCACTTCCAAGGTATCCCTCTCCACATCAAGGGCCTCTAACCGGCGTTCCAAATTCCCGTGTTGCGCCTGCAAGCGAGCCAAGTGCGAAGCCAAGGTATCGCGCAGCTGTTTTTCGGCCGTCAGCTCCTTGGCCAGATGGTCGCCGATACTGACCGCGTCCTGGAGCTCACGCGTCAGGCGCATCTCCTCGGCGCGCAGGATCTCGATTTCCCGTTGCCGTAAGGCCGGGTCTCTCAGATCGGAACGCGCCTTGGCCAACTCCACTTGGAGCGCCGCGTTCTGCTGAAGAAGGGTGCTGACATAGGTATTGTCTCCCTGAGTCATCAACCTCTGCTCCAATACGGACTTCGCGGCTTCAACAGAGCTGAGTTCTTTTTGAAGCTGCTGGTTTTCCTCTGCCAGACGCTGCTGTTCGCTCTCCAGCTCCTGCCTCGCATCTTCAAATTGCAGCCGCGACTCTTCAGTAAGAGCCAACTCCTCATCCAAACGGGAGATACGCAACCTCAATTCTTGATTCTCGGATTCGGACTCCTCCAGCTGGGTCTTAAGGCCGCGCACCTTTGCCTGGTGCTGTTCGCGCTCCTCACTGATCGCGCTCATCTCCTGAGAGCGGTTTGAGCCCAAATAGTACACCCCAAGCGCCAGAATCGCGCACAAAAGGCCGACTAAGATGTTGGTGATATTAACCCTGCTTTCGGCCACTTGCATCTCCTTCAGAAAACGATGAGAACTGCAGAAATGCTACAGACAATTAGTTTAGCAGCGCAGGACTTTGGTGTCATGTACTGGTTGAACGGTCTCCTGCCCAAACTCGCCTATCAAACTTCGGCAAGCTCGCCCGGCCGGATCCACAAAAGGATCCGTCCAAAGAGCCCGACCACGTCTTCAAAAATCATATAGATGCACGGCAATACAAAAAGCGTCAGAATCGTGGAAACGGTAAGGCCGGAACAAACCGTAATGGCCAATGGAGCCCAGAGCTGGGACTGCTCTCCCTGGTCCATGGCCAGAGGTAAAAGGCCCAAAATCGTGGTACACGCAGTCATCAGAATAGGCCGGACGCGGTTCGTGGTCGCGTCCAGAACCGCACGCAAAATCAGTTTTCGCCTCTGGACCCGGCCGGCCGGAGTCCGGCGCACCAAATTATTGGTATGATCCACCAAAATGATGGCGCTATTGACCACAATGCCCCCCAGGAGAATCGCCCCGATAATCACCCCCATACTGACCGGTGTCTTGCTTAGAAACAAAACCCAGATCACACCCAGGGCAGCCAAAGGCACTGTGAGCAAAATAATCATGGGCTGCAGATAGCTCTCAAAGAGCGCGGCCAAGACCATGTAGACCAAAACAAGCATCAGAAGGAGGGCCTGCACAAGCTGCCGGCGGATCTCAATTTGGCGGTAGTAGTCACCCGCAAACTTCCAATAGTAGTCGCGAGGAAACTCCATTTCTGCGAGGGCCGCTTTGATTTGGTCCGTGGCCTCCGTGTAGGGCACCCGGCCCAAGGTTCCGCTCAAGGTCGCCATCCGGCTCTTGTTCTTACGGAAAATCTTGCTGGGGCCGCGTCCCAATTCAAAATCAGCCACCTGTTCCAGATAGACCTGGTCCCCGCGGGGCGTAACCAGCAAGAGTTTGTATACATCATCGAAGGTCTTACGGTCCTTTTCCTGCAGACGCACAATGACTTCGACTTCTTTTCCCTCAGTGTGAAAAGTAGTGGCCCGCAGACCCTTCATCTGGGCATGGACGGAGTTGGCAATGTCATCGACCGTCAACCCAAAGTATGCGGCCTTCTGCTTGTCCACGCGGATTAAAAGCTCCGGGCGGCCGGGCTTGAGACTGGACTTGATATCGCTGATGACACCCAGTTCCCCAATCTTCTGGCCAATTTCCGAAAGGAGCTCTGTAAGCGTTTCGTAGGAGTGCCCGAACACATCCAGGCTGACCTCCTGTTCCTCCCCGGAGGTCAGCTCTTCAAAGAAAATGAAGGCGCGCACATTATAGTATTTCTTTTCGATCTCCTCGGTAAAAGGTTTGATCGCATCAATCACTTGTTGGGGCGAACGTTCAATATCCTCCCGGGGCTTAATTTTGACATAGATCTTTGAGGACCAGGGTTCAACGCGCGCGGAGACGGTTTCGATCTCCGGAAACTGCTCCCGGTCTTGGAGAACTTGCTCCACATCCGCGACCACTTCATCGGTAAGGTCCAATTTGACGCCTGTGGCCAGCTCTATAAAAATGGTGAACTGTCTTTCCGAGGTCCCTGCGGCTAATTCCTTTTTAAGTTTTGAGCCCATCAATAGGACCGTGGCCGCAAAACCCGCAATAATGACGAGAATGACCAGATAACGCGACCGGACAAATACCCTCAAAATCCATGTAAAAAAAGGAAGTCTCGGGAGTATTCCCGCCGCAGCGCGCTGCTGGGCCCGCTGTTCCTTCCGGCTTCTAAATGTCCGGCTAAGCCAATTGTTGCGCATAAAATCTTTGGCTCCGGCCAAAGGATCCCAGCGCATATGAGCCACAAGCACAGGTACCAGACTTACAGCCACGGCCAAGGACGAAATCAAAGCAAAGGTCACGGTGAGCGCCAGACCCAAGTAAACCTTTCGCACATCCGCGCTCACATACATCAAGGGGAGAAAAACGACCAATGTCGTGATGGTAGAGGCCACCATGGCCAAAAACATCTCTTCAGCACCCAGACTAATAACCTCTTTTTCCCGGCCCGGGCTCAACACTCCGTACCGCTTATTGGCTAAGGACATCTTTTTATGAATGTTCTCCAGCACAACAATCGCATTGTCGACCAGCATCCCGATTCCCAAGGCCAGGCCGCTTAGAGTCATCAGGTTCAGGGTGAGATTATTGAAGAACATCATGGCAAAGGTAATCATCACAGAGGTCGGGATGGAAAGGGCCACGATGATCGTGCTTTTAAACTCCCTTAAGAACAAAAAGAGAACAATCATGGCCAGCAAAGCTCCCGAAATCAGGAAGGAACGCACCAGTGCGATGGCCTCGAGGATGGCCTCGGCGCGGTTGGTGATCACAACCAACCGGAGCTTGTCCTGGTACTGCTGCCGCAGTTCCTCCACAACCCCGTTGACGACTTCCGAGACCTCGATAGTATTGGCCGCGGATTCCTTATAGATCAGGACTGTAACAACCCCCTTCTTGTCCACACGCGCAAAACCCGTGGGTTCCAAGAAAGAGTCCTCGACACTGGACATCTGCTTAACACGGACAATCACGCTCTGAGGCGTGGCCTCCACCCCGACTTGTTCGATTTCCGCAATCTCTTCAAAGCGGCCGATGGTGCGCACCACGTACTGGCGGCGCTGCGTCTGGACCAGTCCTGCCAAAAGGTTCTGGTTGCTGGATCCAATGGAGCCCACCAGGCGTTCCAGTCCTTCGGAATGCGCCACAAGCCGGGCCTTGTCCGTCTCCACAAGAATCTTCCGTTCGCGGCCGCCCCAAACCTCGACCTTGGCCACCCCTTCAATCCTGGAAAAGCGGTCCTTAATTTCATCATCCACAATCTTGCGGACCTCTTCGGGCTCCTCCCCCCGGGTTCCGAAGACTGCAATATTGGAGATGTGGAAGTCGCCCTGGCTGAACTTGGCAATCACCGGTTTTTCAGCCTCGTCAGGCAACTTGCCGCGAACACCTGCAAAGGCCTCGCGCACTTCGATTCCGGCAATATCCATGTCCGCATCGGATTCAAAACCCAGGCGCACCTCAGAACGCCCTTCTTCAGAAATGGAAACCATTTCGCGCAAACGGCCCACAGTGCTCACCACGTCCTCGATAGGCCGGGTTACCAGGTTTTCCACCTCAACCGGAGGCATCCCTCCCCGGATATCCACACGAATCGTAATAAATCCCAGCGCGGTGTTGGGCATGAGTTCGACTTGAAGACGTGTCAGCGCAATCGCACCGATCAACAGGCAGGACAGGAAAACCATGAACACCGTGACAGGCCGCCTAACGGCGATGCGGGGAATACTCATATTTATCTCGTGCTATCGCTCTGTTTCAACCAGTTACGTCCAATCTCCGTCAACTCATAGTAACGGCCCGGCCCCAAGGGCCCTTTGGCTTTGACGCAGCCGGTTTCAAAAAGCTCTTTGAGATCGCGAGCGGCAGTAGGAACCGAAACGTCAAACTCCCGGGCATATTCTGTCCGGGTCAACCAGCGCTTCTGTGTGAGAATGCGCAGGAACTTTTGCTGTCTTTCATTGAGCTGAAAGTCCAGACATCCGAGTTCGGGGATCTGTCCGGTTTTCTCCGGCTCTTCCGGCGCAGGGACTTCTTCGAGCCCCGCGTCCCGGGCGGCTTCTTCAATCAGATCTTCGGGACCGTCTTCACAATCTTCTTCAAAATCTTCCTCCAAATCGCCTTCCAAGTCCGTATCCAGGTTGAGAGGGGCTTCGGGTTCCGGCTCTTGTTCAGGTTCAGGCTCCGGGAGCTCCAAAAGACTCTCCTCTTCCTCCAAATCCACGGCTTCCCATTCTTCCTCACTGAGAGCCGCTTCCGGTTCCGGCATCCAGGAGGCCACCTGGTAATAAACACAGGGAATGACCGCCAGGGTCAGGAAAGTCGCAAACAAAAGCCCAAAGCCGATGGCAACGGCCATAGGCGATTGAATTTCCGAACCCTTGGCCACTCCCATGGCTAAGGGCAAAACAGCAAGAATCGTGGTGAGCGCAGTCATAAGAATAGGCCGCAAACGAATCTGGGAAGCATGCCGGATAGCTTCATAAACGGACTTGCCGCGCACCCGGCTGATATTCGCGAAGTCGATAAGCACAATCCCGTTGTTGACAACCGTACCACCCAAGACAATCACACCCAAGATCACCATAACGCTCAACGGCGTGTTCGTGAGCTTCAGGCCCACAGCCACACCAATCAGGGAGAGCGGCACCGTAAACATAATGACAAAAGGCTGCCACAGACTCTCAAACTGCGAGGCCATGATCATATAAACCAGAATGATCGAGAGAATCAGAGCGAACTGCAGGCTGCGGAAAGAGTCCTGCATCTGCTCCTGCTCGCCGGTTACGATAACCTTGATATCCGGCGGCAAATTCATTCCTTTAATTTGGCTGCTTATCTCAGAAGAAACTTCATTGAGCGGCCTGCCTGCGATATTGGCAGTAATTGTGTTCACCCTCTCCTGATCCACACGCCGGATTTCACTGGGCCCCAGACCTTTGTACAGGGCAGCCAGCTCAGAAAGCGGCATCTTGGCACCCACCGGGGAATCCATGAGAACACGCCCCAAGCTGTTCACCGATGACCGGTCCTCTTCCCTCAAACGCACCTTGATGTCATACTCCCGGGCACCTTCCTTGTATGTGGAGGCGATAATTCCCCGGATCGCAATGTGCGCGGTTCGCGCGATGTCCGCCACTGAAAGCCGGTACAGAGAGGCCCGGTCCTTGCGTACCTCTACCTTGGTTTCAGGAGAAGGCAGGGCCAGATTATTCTTTACATCAGCCAAACCGCTGATTCCCTGCATGCGGCGCTGGATCGCGTGGGTCCACTTCTCCATTTCCTCAAGTTCCGAACCGCGCACTTCCACGACCACCGGCGCCCCTGACTGAACCGCGGAAGCAAAGAGGCTTTCCCTCAGTACAAAATCCAGTTCTGCGTCGCCCAAATCCACCCCTTCAAGATCTGCTCGAATATCATTCACGATTTCCCGGGTTGAATTGAACTCATAGGGCTCTCCACCGGGGTTTTCAAAATTGGGCAGGATCGGGGATAAGAGCTGCGCCATACGGCTAGGCAGAGTCACCCCCACAATAATGCGCGCCTCGTGGGCAGAAAGAGCATCCAAGGACTCAACGCGGCGGCGCGGACTGGAGCCCACACTCACCGTCAGGTGTTTAATCTGTTTTTGTTTTGACAAAACCTTCTCAATTCTTTCAACCACCTCATTGGTCACTTCCACCCGGGTTCCGGCCGGAAGCAACACCTGCAAAACAAACTCACCCTGATCAATTTTGGGCATAAACTCCTTGTCGTGACCAGCCAATAGAAACAGGGAAACCACAAAAGCCACGACAGACATCGGGAAAACCAACCACCGGTACTGCAGGACGGCGTTAAAGAAATCTTTAATTTTTCCTGAAGCCTCCTCTTCTTCAGGGGCATCTTCAATATCATCCACCTCCAATTCGCTATCATCCGCATCACGATGGCGGCGAATCCCCGCTACCAAAACAGGAATCAGCGAAAGCGAAACAAAGAGAGAGGCAATCTGGGAATAGGTTACGGTGAGGGCCAGTTCGCGGAAAATCTGCCCAGCCACACCCACGACAAAGATCATGGGCAAGAACACAGCCACTGTCGTAAGAACCGAGGAAGTCACAGCCCCGGCAACCTCCACTCCGCCTTTGACCGCAGCCGGCCGGATCCCCAACCCCTGATTGCGATAACGGTAGATATTTTCAATGACAACCACAGAAGCATCCACCAACATACCCAGACCCAAAGCCAGACCGCCCAAAGAAATCATATTCAGGGTCAGGCCTTGAAAATACATCATGAAAAGGGTAATCATCACCGATACAGGAATGACGCAGGCCACGATGAAGGCAGCGCGAAAATTTTTGAGAAAGGCCAGAAGCACAAAGAAGGCCAAAAATCCGCCGATAATAGCCGAGTCCCTCACCCCCTGAATTGCCTGAGTAATCAGCTCGGACTGATCATAGACAATTTCGAAGTCCACATACTTGGGCAAAGTCTCACGAATCTCCAGGAGCTTTTCTTTAACTGCTGCGACGGTACGCAAGGTGGGCGCATCCGCCTGCTTCTGCACTGCCACCGTGATATTGGGTTGGCCGTTATAGCGGGAATAACTCGTACGGTCCTTGACTGTATCCTTAACCTGGCCAATTTGCCGGATAAGGACAAGCCGCCGGTCCTGAATGCGCTCCTCGCTCTCGTCCTGCATCAGGGATTCCAGGGCGCTGCGCCCGGGCTTCTCCGGCACCTTGGACTCGATGGCCAGGTCGGCAATCTCCTCCACCGTCTGGAATTCGCCCATGGTGCGCACAAGGTACGAGAACTTCTTTTCCTCGATGCTGCCGGCAGGATAATTGAGATTGGCCTTGGTTAAAGCCTCCGTAACCTGTGTAAGAGAAACATCCTGGGCGCCCAACCGCGATTGGTCGATCTCAACGAGGATCTCGCGCTCAATCCCGCCGCTAACCACGCTGGAAGCCACGCCTTCTGTCTTGTCGAGTTCATCCTTGATCATGCGGCGGCTGATTTCCAAGAGCTCGGACTCGGACTCCCGCCCGGTCACGGAGAGGATCACGACCGGCAAATCAAAAGGATTGAATTTCACGACCACGGGTTCTTCGGTTTCGCGCGGAAGCCGCTCTTTGACGAGGTCGATCTTTTCCCGCACTTCCAAAGCGGCAAACTCCATGCGCGCGCCCCAAAGGAACTCCACAGTCACCTGGGAGAGGCCCTCACGCGATACGGAAGAGACTCGCCGCACCCGGCCCACCGTGCCCACTGCTTCCTCGATAAGCTTGGTCACCAGACTTTCAACCTCTTCGGGAGCGGCATTGGGATACGCCGTAACCACGGTCAGTTGAGGATAAGAGATGGGCGGAAAAAGTTCCTGGGGGATCTTTGTGACTGAAATGAGTCCGAGAAGGAGAAAGGCCAGGAAGACCATGACCGTCGTAACCGGACGGCGGACGGCCAATTTGGAGATTTGCATCGCTTCACTTCACCCGAGTTGAAGAGCTACTTATTAGGCATTCGTTTTGGTATCCGATACCCCAACTCTAAGGCGCGCTGCCGGTGTTGCTCCGCCTCCTCTGTTAGCGGGGGCTTTAGGTTTTCAAGGGCCACGGACAACACATAATGGGCCTTGGGCGAATCCGGCAGGGTCTCAATTACCTCCCGGAGCACCTCAACCGCTTTCTCATATCGCGAAAGCTCGAGCAGGGTCACGGCCAGATCGAGCTTGGCCTCCATATCAGCGGGATTCTGCTCCAGCACACGGTGCAGGCTCTCTAAGGCCTGGTCATGTTCACCACGCATCATATGGTACTTGGCAGCGGCCTTGGGCCCATCAGGCGCCTCCTTGTTCCAGGGCGCGGCTTCAAAACCCCCTTCGCTCGCTTCACACAATGCCAAGGCCCCCAGCCCAAACGAACCCAAAACCATCAAGCAAAATGTCCATCTGAAAATAGCCCGCCCCAAGTCAGCCCTCCAAAATTTCAGTAATTTCAACCCGCGCGCCGTCGGAAATCTCTTCCCGTTCTTCCAAAATCACCAAATCACCTTCCTCAATGTCTCCCTCAATCACCGCCTCTGTGGAGGTCAAATGTTGCACCTCGACAGTACGCTGAGCAGCCATCTGCTCTCCCTCCTCCCCTTCAACCACAAAGACAAAGGACCCCTCGTCCGTGCCGCGCAAGGCCTCAATGGGAATGACTATGGCCTGATCACTGGTAAAGGTCGTGACCAGAACACGCGCAAACATGCCCGGCAAGAGAAACCCTTCGCTATTATCCAGGGCGACACGCGTGGTCAGTGTGCGGGAGCGTCCCTCAAGTTGCGGCAAAATATTGTCGATGACTCCGTAAAATACCGACTCCGGATAGGCGTCCACCGTGACTCGGACTTCTTGGTTGAGGGCGATACGCCCCACATCCTGCTCAGTAATACCGACTTCGGCATAAATGCTGTCCACCTTGAGCAAGGTCCCGACCTTGGTGGAAGGCGTAATGACCTCCCCGGGCTCCACTTCCCGCGTGCCGACAACGCCCGCAGACGGGGCGCGTAGAAAGGTCTTCTCCAGCTCTTCGCGCTGCAACTTGACCTCCACCTCCGCGGTCGCCACCTGAGCCAGCGCAGCTTCGTAGTCCAAGCGCACCTCGTCCACCTTGCCCTGGATCACGGCTCCCACCTCATACATCTTCTCGATTAGGCGCAAGCGCTGCTCTGAAGTGCGGGCCGAGGCGCGGGCTGCCTCTGCACGGCTTTCGGCAAACTCGAGCCTCCCCTTGAGATCACGCTGGTTCAAAGTGGCCAGGAGCGCGCCTTCCTCCACCAAATCCCCCTCCCGGAACTCCACGCTCGCCACCACCCCGTTGATCTCAAAACGCAGGTCAATATCCGCATAGCTCTTGAGTGCACCCAGGGCCGGCAGCTCATCCACAAAATCAACACGGCTAATCGGGTAGGCCTTGGCAATAATCCCTTCTTCATCCAGGGCCTCCTCCGGGGCCCCCGCATCCAGCTCAGCCGCGCCCTCGCCTTCCACCGGCTCACTTTCTTGGGCTGTTTCCGCTCCCTTAAACCAGGGCAAATTCACGCCGGGCAACCCTTTGGACTCCGGGCGGCCGTAAAAATACCACATAGCCAACAAAGCCGCGAGAATTCCCATCAAGAGAACGGGGAAACGAAGCCCCTTCTTCTTGACGCGCTTGGGTTTGGGCTTGGGCTTGGGTTTGGATCGAGGAACAGGTGCGGGCAAAGGCGCAGAAGCCGGAGGGCCCGGTGGCTCTACGGGAGGCGTACCGGGCGAAGCAGGCCCTTTCGGAACCGATTTCTTGGGTCCCGGAAGTTTGAACTTCAAAAACGAGAAGGGCTTGGATCGAGATGGGCGCTTTTCAGCCATGATCTCTAGAAGTCTAACATGGAACGGCAGACTAGGGAAATAGGGCGTAACCGGTCACGCGATTTAAACCGGACAAAGACTCGTAATACTCTTGAAGAGCATCGAGGAAAAGGGCTCTCTGGTCAGCCAACCGGGTCATATTGGTCAAGACTTCCGAAGTCAGCGCCTCATTGAGTCCGGCGCGCACCTTGGCCATTTCATACTCCCGCTCGCGCAATCGAATTTTGGCAATCTCGCTAAAGACC
>JAFGIU010000093.1 GCA_016929445.1 Candidatus Omnitrophota bacterium | reverse complement strand
TCCGAGTTCCCCAATCGAGAATACGAAAATACTCAGCAAAAGAACACCGACGAAAACAAAGATCCCGACCTTGAGTTCAAAATTGGATTTAGAAGCCATTAGGCGTCTTCCTCGAGAGTAATGGGGCCCTTGGCCGCCCCGGTGACAAATTGCTTCAAGATAGGGTTATCGGAATCTCTCACCTCTTCCGGAGTCCCGACCGCCTCTATCTTCCCCTTGTAAAGCATGGCAATGCGGCTGCCTACCTTGTACGCGCTGGTCATGTCATGTGTCACGACAATACTCGTGACCTTGAGCTTCTGCTGCAGTTCGATAATAAGATCATTGATGGCATCCGCCATGATCGGATCCAGCCCGGTGGTCGGCTCATCGTAGAGCATGACCTCGGGCTCAGTGGCAATGGCCCGCGCCAGTCCCACGCGCTTCTGCATCCCCCCGGAGAGCTCGGCCGGCTTCTTTTTCTCCACCCCGCGCAAACCCACCATTTCCAAACATCTCCGGACACGCTCTTGCATAGCTTCCTCATCCATTTGGGTATGTTCCCGCAAAGCAAACGAGACATTCTCCCCAACGGTTAAAGAATCAAAGAGGGCCGCCCTTTGAAAAAGCATGCCGAAATTGAGCTTCCGCCGAACCCGCGACAGGGGCGAAAGTCTGGAAATATCCTCCCCGTCGACCAATACCTGGCCGTTGTCCGGCGCCAACAGACCCACGATATGCTTGAGTAAAACGCTCTTGCCGCAGCCCGAGCGGCCGATAATGACCAGGGATTCCCCGTCCTTTACGGTCAGGTTCAGATTCCGGAGAATAGGTTTCTCTCCAAATTTCTTACACAGGTTGATAATCTCGATCATCAAAAACCTCAGAGAACAAAATAGAACAAGGCCGTAAAAAGACAGTCGGCCGAAATAATCAGGACAAATGAAATAACCACAGCCATGGTCGTGGACTTTCCCACACCCTCAGCCCCACCCTCGGTGCGAAAACCTTCAAAGCAGGCCACAATACAGATAATCATCGAAAAAACGCCGGACTTGAACAACCCGCTGAGCAAGTCCTTCATGGCCAAGGGATCAAAAGTCATGCGGATGTACAAAGGCGATCCGATTCCCAGCTTAAACACACCCACAGTATAACCGCCGATCAGGCCGATCATGTCGGCATAGACAGTCAACAACGGCAGCATCACAAGCAAGGCCATAAATCTGGGCACCACCAAGTACTTCACCGGATCCGTGCCCAAGGTGCGCAGGGCGTCCACTTGTTCGGTTACCGTCATGGAGCCGATTTCAGCCGTGATTGCGGCCCCAACGCGCCCAGCCACCACCAGAGCGGTTAAAACCGGCCCGAGCTCCCGCGTTATGGACAAGGCCACCAAACTGGCGATATAGACCTCCGCCGCAATCTTCTGCATCTGGTAGGCACTTTGCAGGGCCAGCACCATTCCGGTGAAGAGAGCTGTAAGAAAGACAATAGGCAGACTGGTAACACCGACCTTCCACATCTGGTCTGTGAAGGCCCTCCTGTCGAGATTCCGGCGGACAATCCAATACAGGGTGCGCGTAAAAAGGGCTGCCAGCCCTCCCCAGTAAGCCAGAAACGCAACAAATTGATTCCCTAAATTCTCGAAGAACCGGCCTTTCACCAGGCTGGATCCTTAAAACTTGACCTCGTGCGCAATACCAACAAACTCCTCCTGGTCGCTAATACTCACTTGCAGCTTCTGTCTGCCTTGAATCAGGTATTTCAACTCAAGTTCCGAATCATCATCCCCCGGGTGCAGCCTTTCATCATTGAGACGGCTCACAAAACTAAGATAAACCTTCTCACTTAGATGCTTGCCGATGCTAAAAGGGCGCGCCGGATCATCGGGCTGGATATCCCAACCGTGCCACACCACAGTATTGCCGTCCAGCAGAGTCCGGACATTACGAAACACATAGGGCTTGCCCATTTCCCTCAAGTCCAGCTCCCCTTCCAACGTCATGTAGCCCCCGGGCCGGTTAATGCGCGCATCCACAAGATTCAGTACCGGCCATGCCCCCGAAGCTCCCAGATAGAGGGACTCATAGAGAATTTCCCCAAGCCGGCCGTCACGGCTCTCAAAGCGCCCGTTAAATTGCGGACCAAAGAGCGGGCCCTCTAAACGAATCTCGCCTTCAACGGTCCCCACGAGTTTCTTATCAATACTCGGATTGAGAACATCTATTAAACCCTTGAGGGAGGTGTCCTGGATCTCAGCCAGCATGTTGATTTCGTAAGGAGGCCGGAGTTCCAATCTTCCGGCAAGCGACAGGAACTTCCCTGCCCGAAGTTCAGCCAGCCGGAATTCGCCGGGACTCCAGGCAAAATGCGCGACAAAATCATCCACAGGGGTCAGATTGAGAATCGTGCGATCGAACTTCAGGTCCCCGCGTCCGCAGCTCCAGGAAGCCTCCGGCGATTCCTGAACCAAGGCCAAGGAAAGCACGCCCACCCAATCCATGTCTCGAATCTTCAAGTGCTGAATATTGGCTTCGGCCTCAATTTTTCCCGCATCCCATTTCCCTGCCGCAACCAAAGAGGCTGCTTGATGCGCAGGTTGCCGCCAGTAAGGACCCTCAGACTGCCCCTTCCAATTGGGGGAGCCCTCAAAAGCCCACTCCTGCTTGTCCAAATTGATCTCAAATTCTCCGGCATCCACGCCATTGCACTGCAATGAGGGAACGCGGATTTTTCCTTCCTGCAATAAGACCTCAAACTGAACAGGAAAGCTGGGCGCACCGGGCCCGCTGACAAGCGCGCTTACGTCCAGACGGCCCTCCGACCCCCAGGCCTCGCAATGAAGGTCAAAGCCTAAAACCTGGGTCTTAACCTCGAACCACGATCTCCAAACTTCCTGATCCAACCGGGCCTTGGCATTAAGCTCCAAAGGAAAGCCGCCAAAAACCAAGCGGGCCTGCTTGAACTCGAACTCATTTCCGTCCAATAACACCAGGACTTCTTCAACAAAAATGTCGGGGATGGAGGAGTCTTCGAAAGAAAAGTTTGCGCCTTCCAGACGCACGGGCAAGTGCAGTTCTTGCTCAGGAGAGACGAACTTGGAGAGCAAAACGTGATGCAACGGCGCGTAGAGTGAGACTCTCTCAATCGAACAGTGTACTCCGCTCAGGGAGAGTCGCTGCTGCAAACTGGACGCGAGGCTTTCCGCAATCAGGCGCTGATAATTCTGAGTTATGAGCAGCAGTCCGCCGGTCACGAGAATAACCGTGAATAGGAAAACACTCCTGCGTCTGGATCGCAAGCGCCTCATGACGGAAGACCCCGCAGCCGGAGCTTAGCCCGCTGCCGGGGCTTCGGAAGCGGATTTATCCTGGATCTTTTCGAAGACAATGCGATCCCCTTCGCGATAGGCTCGAGCCTTCGACCCGTCCGTGATCTTACCGGCAATAATGTCCTCGGAAAGAGGGTCTTCCAGAAAGCGCTGCACCGCCCGCTTCAAGGGCCGCGCCCCATAGACCGGATCAAAACCCTTCTCAGTCAAGAGCGCCTTGACCTCATCCTCGATCGTGAGTTGGATCCCCTGCTCCTGAATGCGCTTGAGCACATCGGTCAGTTCGATCTCTACAATCTTATCGAGATCTTCGCGGCCCAAGGGTCTGAACACAATCACATCGTCCACACGGTTCATGAACTCCGGTTTGAAGGCGCGGGTCACCTCGTCCAAAAGCCGGGTCTTCAGAGTCTCGTAAGTCATCTCCTCATCCTGGGGCGCAAAACCTAAGGATCCCTGGCGCTTCAAAAGTTCCGCTCCGATATTGGAGGTCATGATAATGAGAGTGTTCTTGAAATTCACCTTGCGGCCGAAGCTATCCGTCAGGCGGCCGTCTTCCAAGACCTGCAACAGGATGTTGAAGACATCGGGGTGGGCCTTTTCTATTTCATCCAAAAGCACCACCGAATAGGGACGGCGGCGTACCTTTTCGGTGAGCTGGCCGCCCTCCTCGTAACCCACATATCCCGGAGGCGCGCCGACCAGTCTGGAAACATTGAATTTCTCCATGTACTCGGACATGTCCACCTGAATGATGGCGTCCTCGTCGCCGAACAAAAAGGCGGCCAGGGCCTTGGCCAAAAGCGTTTTCCCCACACCTGTGGGGCCCAGGAAAATAAAGGAACCAATGGGACGGGCAGGATTCTTGATACCGGCCCGGCTCCGGCGCACGGCCCGGGCAATGGCATTAATAGCCTCGCCCTGGCCCACAACTTGGGAATGCAGTTCCTGCTCCATCTCGAGAAGCCGCTGAGTTTCCTTCTCCTCCAATTTGAGGACCGGAACCCCTGTCCACTTCTGCACAATGGTGGCAATGTCTTCGGAGCCCACGCAAGGAACGGCCTCGCCCTGTTTGCGCTTCCACTCCAGCTTCGCGCCCTCGGATTCCTCGCGCGCGGAACGCTCCTGATCGCGCAAAGCTGCCGCCTTCTCAAAATCCTGTCCCTCGATCGAGGCCTCTTTTTCGGTCTTGATCTCCTCGATCTTGCGCTCCATGTCCTTGAGCTCAGGCGGAATGGTCATGATGGAAAGCCTGGCGCGGGCGCCGGCCTCGTCAATCAAGTCAATGGCCTTGTCCGGCAAAAAACGGCCGGCAATATACCGGTCGGAAAGCTTGGCCGCCGCTTCCAGGGCCTCATCCAAAATCTTGACGCGGTGATGCGCCTCGTATTTGTCGCGCAGTCCCCGGAGGATTTCAGTCGTCTCCTCCACGCTGGGGGGCTCTACATTGATGCTCTGGAAACGGCGCTCCAGCGCAGCGTCCTTCTCGATATACTTGCGGTATTCATCCAGCGTCGTGGCCCCGATGCACTGGATCTCCCCGCGCGCCAAAGCGGGTTTGAGGATATTGGAGGCGTCAATCGCGCCTTCCGCGCCCCCCGCTCCCACCAAGGTGTGCAACTCATCAATGAAAAGCACCACGTTTTCGGAACGCTTGATCTCGTCCATGACCGCCTTGATGCGCTCCTCAAACTGGCCGCGGTACTTGGTGCCCGCCACCATCAAAGCAAGATCCAAAACCACGACCCGTTTGTCCACCAAGACCTCCGGCACATCCCCGTCCACCACCATCTGCGCCAAGCCTTCGACAATCGTGGTTTTCCCCACGCCTGCTTCACCTAAGAGGACGGGGTTGTTTTTCTTGCGGCGGGACAAAATCTGAATCACGCGCTCGATTTCTTTTTCGCGTCCGATGACCGGATCGAGTTTGCCTTCGCGGGCCAAGGCCGAGAGATCGCGCCCGAAACCATCTAATGCCGGAGTGCGGGTCTTCGCGCCCCCCGCAGCCGGGGGATTTCCGCCGCCCATGCCCGGGCTCGGTGCGGAGGAACCCAACAGCTTGACCACCTCGCCGCGCGCGCGGGAGAGATCCAGCCCAAAGTTGAGGAGAACCTGCGACGCCACCCCCTCCCCTTCACGCAAAAGACCGAGCAGCAAGTGCTCGGTTCCGATGTAGTTGTGGCTCAGGCTGCGGGCCTCGTCCATCGCCAGCTCAATGACTTTCTTGGCCTGGGGAGTGAACGGGATATCGCCCGAGACCACCGTACTGGGCCCGGGCTGAACCACCTTCTCAACCTCTAAGCGTATCTTCTCAAAACTCAATCCCAGTTTTTGGAGCACTGCGGCGGCAACGCCCTCGCCTTCGCGAATGAGGCCGAGCAATATATGTTCTGTTCCGATGTAATCGTGATTAAACCGCTTGGCTTCTTCCTTCGCCAGCAAAATAACTTTCCGGGCTCGCTCAGTAAATCGGTTAAACATGAAGAAGCCTCCTTCTTATGGATGGTATGAACGTTAAAAGTATAATCCTTAAAGCGGATCTTTTATTATATACCGGCATCCGGGATTACCGAAATCCAAAAGTGGAGTCAGCACCCGTGTCCCCGGCATTTCGCAGAACCTAAGCGGGAAAGGGTTATGCGCCGGAAAGACTTAACTTATCCCTTATCAAACTGGCACGCTTGATATCCCGTTCAAGGGGTTCCAAAACCTTGCCTTCAAGCTTTTGGAGGTGGGCGGGTTGGGTCACATTGAAGAGTTCATTGATCAGACTCCGGTCCGGGTGGTGCAGGATCTTGAGGTCAATGCCCAGACGCACCGTGGACAGGAGATCAATGGTCTCGGCGCTGGTAATAATGCGCGCGTTCCGCAAAATGCCGTAGGCCCGCCACACCTTGTCTTCAATGACCCCGCGATTCTGCGCCAACAAAGACTTGCGGGCCGACTGTTCATACTCCAGGACCTGGCTCAGAATCCCTTCCAGGTTGTGAATGATTTCTTCCTCGCTCAAACCCAGACTCACTTGATTTGAAACCTGGAAAAAATTCCCGCTGGCTTCCGTGCCTTCGCCGTAAAGGCCGCGCACAGTTAACGAAAGTTTGGAGATGGCCTGCAAAACTTTGTTGATTTGCTTGGTGATGACCAAGGAAGGCAAGTGCATCATGACTGAAGCGCGCATACCCGTGCCCACATTGGTGGGGCATGCTGTCAGAAAACCCAAGTCCGGTGAAAAGGCATAGGCCAGCCGCTTGCCCAGTTCATCGTCCACCTGGTTCGCGGTCTTCCAGGCACGCGTCATATCCGCGCCGGACTGCATCACCTGGATGCGCAGGTGGTCTTCCTCGTTGACCATAATGCTCACGCGTTCATCCGGAGTCACAACAAGCGCCTTGTTCTTCGGATGCACGGCGTGTTCCTTGCTCATGAGATGGCGTTCGATCAGGAATTGCTTGTCCACTTCGTCCACATCAGCCATGCGCAAAAACAGGGAGTCCTGCAACATAGGACTCGCCCTGACGGCCTCCTCCACCAAACTCATCACTTTAGCCGCTTGCTGCGGACGGGCCCAGTGGGAAAAGGGCATGGGCACCAAATTACGTGCCAACCGGATGCGCGTGGAAATGACGACTTCCGATGCGCGGCCTGTACCGGAAAGCCACTCGCTGGTTTGGTTCAAAAGCCGGTCAATCCAGTCGGAATCACCCTTATCCGTCATGAGGCCCCCCGCCTTTCTTTCCGCCCGCCCGGGCTTCCGCTTCTTTAATCCGGTCCCGCAGGCGCGCAGCTTCCTCAAAATCTTCGCGCGCAATTGCCTCTTGAAGATTCTGCTTGAGTCCGGCAAGATCCGGACCTTCCGCAATCTCCGCGATATCCGGCGCCGGTTTTGCGGAAGGCTTATAGGCGCGCTTCTTGGATGCGACTCCGCCGGCCAAGGGGGGAACCTTTCCCAGATGCTTATTGGCCCCGTGAATCCGCTTGACCAAAGGGCCCAAGCCCGAAGCAAAGGTTTTGTAACACTCGCCGCAACCCAGGCGCCCGACCTTTCGGAAATCCTCATAGTTCATACCGCACACCGGACACTGCGCGGTGAGCGCATCGCCGGCCCCGGAAGGCTTTCCAAAATCCGCCAAGCCGGCCAAAAGATCCGCTAAACCAAAGTTCTGGTCCATCTGCGCGCTTTTCTCGCTTGCGCATGCCTCACAGAGATGCAGCTCCGTCACCTTTTCGTTGATGATTTCCGTGAGATGAACCGTGGCCGGTTCTTTGCTGCAAAGATCACACATCACTGTTTGGACACCTCATAAATGGGATACCCTTCACTCTGCGTGAGGGTTTTAAAATCCTCCCGCAACTTCCGTGTCAGTTCGCCGGGCGTTCCGCTGCCCACCTGGCGTCCGTCCACCATGACCACGGGCACGATCTCGGCCGCGGTCCCGGTAAGAAACGCCTCATCCGCATTCCACAAATCATAGCGCGTAAAGGTCTGATCCACCACGTCCACGCCCCGGGCGCGCGCCATATCCATGACTGCGGTGGCAGTGATTCCTTTGAGCACTCCCAAATGCACCGGCGAGGTCACCAACTGCCCCTCACGCACAAAGAACACGTTCTCTCCCGTGCACTCCGCCACATACCCGTCCGAGCTGAGCATCAAGGCCTCCTGGGCATGCGCATTCGTGGCCTCAATCTTGGCCAAAATATTGTTAAGGTAGTTCAAACTCTTAACCTGGGCGTTGAGGGCCTCGGGCAGGTTGCGCCGCGTGGGCACCGTGACCACCTGAATGCCCTTTTCGTAGAGTTCCTGAGGATAGAGCACAATCTTGTCCGCGATAATAATGATATTGGGCTTGGAGCACTTGCGCGGATCCAGCCCCAAATCCCCTTCGCCCCGGCTGACCACCAGGCGGATATAGGCATCATGCAGGTTGTTCCCGCGCACTGTAGCAGCGACGGCATCGATCATCTCCCGCTGCGACATCCCGATCTGCAAAAGAATCGTGTGCGCGGAAGCGTACAAACGCTTCACATGCTCTTCCAGCTTCCAAATCCTGCCGTTGTAGGAACGGATTCCTTCAAAGACCCCGTCTCCGTAGAGAAAGCCGTGATCAAACACGGACACCTTGGCGTCTTCCCGGTTAACCATGTTCCCGTTCAAATAGATCTTCAATTTTCACCTCGCTGTTGCATCACTGTCATTGCGAGACCTAGGCGAAGCAATCTGTGAGAAACAAAGATCACCATGCTGCGCTCGTGATGACGATTCTACGTTTATACAATCTTCCCGTCACAAAGCTCGATCACCCGGTCGGCATCCCGGGTGAGCTCCAAATCGTGGGTCACGATCACCACGGTCTTGCCTTGATCCCGGTTGAGTTTCCAAAGAATTTGTTTGATGGCCCTGCCGTTTACCGTATCCAAATTGCCGGTGGGTTCGTCGCAAAGCAAAACTTCCGGCGAATTCATCAGGGCGCGCGCAATGGCCACCCGTTGTTTTTCGCCGCCCGATAATTGCGAGGGGCGGTGCTTCACCCGGTCCGCCAAACCCACTTGATCCAGGAGTTCTGCCGCGCGCCCGCGCACATTCCGGACCCCGCGATGGATTCGCGCGGGCAGGCCCACGTTTTCAACTGCGTTCAAGGCTTCCAGCAAATGATACGACTGAAACACAAAGCCGACTCCGCGGCCGCGCAAACGGGAACGCCGGCTTTCGGACAGCCGGTTCCAGCTCGAGTCCCCCAAACGGATGGAACCGCGGGTGGGGCGGTCCAGCCCGCCGAGCAAATGGAGCAAAGTCGATTTACCCGCCCCCGAGGGACCCTTGATCACCGCAACCTCGCCCGCCTTGATCCTCAAATTAATGCCCTTGAGAACCTCCAGCCGCGTGCGCCCCTGCCGGTATTCCTTCCACAGGTCCTCGGTTTCCAGGATCGTTGCGGGAGCGTTGGTTCTATTCATATCGCAGGGCCTGCACCGGGTCAAGCTGGGAGGCCCGGTGCGCCGGATAAACCGCAGCCAGCAAACTCAGAAAAAAGGCGGAAACAACGATCTTGATCACATCCGCCCTGACCACCTGCACAGGCAGATGCTCCAAATAATAGATGTCCGCGGGCAAGGTAATAAAGGGGTAGGTCTCCAGCACATAGCAAAGGCCCATCCCCCCCGCGTAACCCAGGAGCGCGCCGATCAAACCGACAAGAGCGCCTTCAATCAAAAAAAGCAACCGGATCCCCCAGCGCGTGGCGCCCACTGCCCGGAGAGTGCCCACATCCCGGGTGCGTTCCATGACATTCATGATCATGCTGGAGGTAATTCCAAAACAGGCCACCAACACCACCAGGCCCACAATCACAAACATGACCGTGCGCTCCAGGGCCAGGGCTGCAAAAAGAGTGCGGTTCAAGTCCTTCCACGTGTAGACATCAATGCCAAAGGGCAAAGCGCGCCGCAGATTCTTTTTAACCGCGTCCACTTGCTCGGCGTCCTTCAACTTGACGGCAAAACCGGTGATGAGCTCGTCCACGTCATAGACGCGCCGGGCATGGGCAATGTCCAGATAGATGAGCGTGGAATCGAACTCGTACATTCCTGTATTAAAGAGCCCGCTCACCTGCACGGGAAAACGCTTGGAGTCCACCGGGGAAATCAGAGACACCTCCGAACCCAGGCCCAAGCCCAAACGGTGCGCCAGCTCCAGGCCCATGGCCACGCCCGGAAGCGGGCGCTCGTCGCGATCTCCCTTAGGATGCGCCGCATCCCACATGGCCTCGGGAAACTTCAAACTTCCCTGAACAAAATGGCCGGCCACGTTCGTGACCTGGGATTCCCGGGCGCTGTCGACCCCGCGCACCATCACGCCAAAGGCGCTGCCCTCGGTGCGCAACATGGCCTGGCCCTGGATAAAGGGGGCAGAGGCCACGACCTCAGGGTCGGCGTGAATGATTTCATCCAAGCCGGACGCGTCCACAATGCCGCCGGGAGCCTGCACCACCAACTGCGCTTGCACCCCGATGAATTTGTCGCGCAGGTCGCGGTCAAATCCATTCATGACCGAAAGCACCACAATGAGCGCAGTCACACCCACGGCCACGCCCAGAACCGACATCAGGGTCACAATCGAAATGAAGCTTTCGTGACGCTTGGTCAGAAGATAACGGATGGCGAGTGAAAATTCGTAGCGCAAGGCCTACCCCAAAGGTCGCAGTTGCGGGAACAGAATCACATCTTTGATGGAGGGCTGCCCTGTGAGCAGCATCACCAGACGGTCGATGCCGATACCCAGGCCCCCGGCCGGCGGCATGCCGTGCTCCAGGGCCGTGACAAAATCCTCATCCACACTGGCTGCCTTCTTGTCGCTGGAGGCCAGTTGTTCCTCAAAGCGTTTCTTCTGATCAATGGGATCATTGAGCTCCGAGTAGCCGTTGGCCAGTTCCATGCCGCCCATAAAGAGCTCAAAGCGCTCGACCACATACGGGTTGTCCGGCCGGCTCTTGGCCAAAGGGCTTGTGACCGTGAGGAAATCCGTCATGAAGATGGGCTCAGCCTGTTCGCTGGGCTCGAGCTGCTCCTGGAGAATCGTCATAATCTTGGTTAGCATCATGCCCTTGCTCAGCTTCTTGCCCCCGGCCCGCGCCTCCTTGCTCAGATCCGGGTTGTCCTTGGAGAGCTTTTCCGCCACGAGCTCCAGCGGATCCGAGGGCAGGATCCCGTAGTGCTCCTCCATGAGCTGCGCAAAAGAGAGTTCCTTCCAGGGCTTGCCCAGGTTCACCTCTTTACCGCCGAGCGTCAGAGTGGTGGACCCAAAAACCTTTTCCGCCACGTGCAGGATGAGCTCGCGCGTGATGTCCATCATGCCCCGGCAATCCGAATACGCCTCGTAAAGCTCCAGCATGGTGAACTCCGGATTGTGGCGCGGCGAAAGCCCCTCGTTGCGGAAATTGCGGTTCATCTCGTAGACCCGGTCAAAGCCGCCCACCAGGAGCCGCTTCAAAAAAAGCTCCGGCGCCAGGCGCAGGTACAGGTCTGTGTCGAGTGCGTTGTGATGCGTGACAAAAGGCTCGCCTGCGGCGCCGCCGGCCAGGGACTGCATCATGGGCGTCTCCACTTCCAGGAAATTCTTGGCGCGCAGGTAGGCGCGGATCTCGTCCACGATGCGGCTGCGCTGCTCAAAGACCCGGGCCACTTCCGGATTGGCCACCAGATCCAGATAGCGCCGGCGGTAGCGCGTCTCCACATCCTGCAACCCGTGCCACTTGGCAGGCAGCGGCCGCAGCGCCTTGGAAAGCACCTCCCACTGCTCCACCTGAACGGAAACCTGCTCGGTACGCGTCTTAAAGAGAGGGCCGGACACGCCGAGAAAATCCCCCATGTCAATGGCATCCACAAAACGCTGAAAGGATTCTGCGCCGATCTGGTTGCCCTTGAAATAGCACTGGATCGTGCCGGACTGGTCGCGCAGATCGCAAAAAGCCGCCTTGCCGTGCAGCCGCCGCGCCGTGACGCGTCCGGCCACTTTGACTTGCAGGCCTTCCTCATAATGGTCTACAAGAAATTGGTTGGCGTGGGAGCGCTCAAAACGCCCGCCAAAAGGCTGCACCCCCTGGTCCAGGAGCATCTGCAGCTTGGCCCGGCGCTGGGCCAGAATCTCGGCTTCGTTTGTATGTTGTTCTGTTTCCGGTGGTTCGTTCATTGTCTTGGTATTCCGTTCGTCATTGCGAACGGAGTGAAGCAATCTGTTTGGACTGTGGTGCCTGACACCTAGATGAATCCGTCGCCCGACACCAAAGAATCGAATCGTCCCTAAAGGTTTACTTATTGGGAGGTATATTAGCACATCTTGGGGAGGGGCCAGAATGGGGGCTCCAAGGCGCTGTTAGAGCGCGCCTTGAAGGGCTTCACTACTCCACCCTGCAGCCCCGATTGCCTGCATTCCAGAAGGTGGAGGAGGTGGAGTCATTTCTCCTGAAGCAGGCGTAGACTCACGGCTTGCCCCATCGAATGGCTCTTGTTGAAGGACTCGCGATGATACCAATCTCCTGTAATCGTGACCAAACCGAGTCAAAAGGCCGTTCTGTTGTGCTTGCTCTGCGAGTTGAGCCCCTAACCCAGGTTGGATTTCCTCCACCTCTCGTTTCATAAGTTCGAAATCAGCTAATTGCACAATCTGGTTAATGACAGCTTCAATAAGGTCTTCGTCTTGTTTTCTGAAGCCTCTGCTTTGCTCATGCAACACATCCACTCGAGTGGTCCCTGCTGCAAGCCGCGCCGGATGAGACCTGCCCTTTAGTGGACTCTCTGAGCTCCAAATCTTGAGAGCATCTGTATCTAACTCAGAAAAATAGCTCTGAAAGAAGAGTCCAAAAAGTTCATGGGGTTTTCCAAATGATTCGATACCTCGATCGTGATAAAGCATGCTCAACTGGACCAAGCCCATCATCTTTCCTCGCATATTGGCGAGGGGAAGCCTAAACTCCTTCATTGCAGCGGCAAGATCGGGATCTGCTAACCTATCTCCCAGCATTTGCTCAATCATCTCATCCACAGAAACCCATTCTTCGTTGTCCGCCTCTCTTCCGCCCATTGTGATATCTTGAATCGAATGAGTCACTTTTGTCACCTGTTTCTCCTGTTTAAAGACTTCAGCTCTTGCCATATGGATGGTGATCATCTGAGCCAACTCGCGAGTGGATAGAAGCGTGCCTTGCGGAAGGATGCCCTGATTGATCAGTGCTTGAGAAATGCTAACCCGAATATTCCACAATTCCGGATCAGCCCTGAACAACTGGGGCAGTTTGACAAGCCGATGGGGGGTAAGTACGTGATTGAAAACAAGAAAACTTTGCTCAGGCTCAAACCCGCCTTTTCCGTCAGGAACCTCTGAGAGAACACTTGAACCTATGGCCTGAACAAACTCTCCCTCTGCATCTCTTATGACTCCAGCATATTGCTCTGCCCTAACCGCTTCCTGAGCGGTGACAATTCCCATATGTCGAAGCCCTTCTTGGGCAGAAGCAAGTTCCCAATGATGCGGAGGCTTTGATTCATCAATAAACTGCCCGCATCCCTTCACCCCCAGCCATGTTCCATCCGGTAGTGGAAAATATGCCTGCCTTCCATTGGCTACCTGGTGTTTGGAATACAGGGTATCCTCCTCTGTGTAGCGGTCGGTCACGCCGACCTTGATCGTGTAGCCTTTTTGTATCATTTCTCTAGCGATGGCTGCATTGCCTGCCAAGAATACACTGTGGTTTCTGATCAAATCTTCCAAATCGGATTCGTCTTCGGAGGCTTCACCAAAAACTTCCGGCGGGCTGCACTGGTCTTCTGTCAACAAAACCATAAAGACAGGCCTTAGAACAGTATCCGTAAGCAAGGCACCCCTAATCGAATCATCGAAAAGACCGTGCAGCTCAGGAAATGCCCCCAGATGATTCTCCTCCAGCATTGTCTGGAACTGTTCCTCCTCGGCCTGAGCTAACCACTGCTGCAAGGCATTGTGGCCAGAAAATTCCCTGCCCCATTCTTCGCCAGCCAACACAGACATACCCTGTAAAATATGCCGGTGATTCCGGACCAATTGCTGAGCCCAATCCAGGTTTGTGAGGTCGAAACCTGCTTCAGCAGCTGCCGCCAAAAAGGTATAGAGAATCTCTGACTGTGGCTGCACCCATAAGGAATCAGTCCTGTGCGCTCCCCCAGAGCCGGCCAACCTTGAGAAGTTCCCGGAAACAGGGCCCATGACCTCTCGTTGACTCATCCAGCGTACAATTTCCGCTCTCAGCTCAGTGTCATGAGCAGGGATCGCCGCAAGCTGGCTTCCGTCCGCTGCGAATGAGACTTCCAGGCCGGCGAGCACAAAAACCTGTACAAGAAATAGAGCGATGAGTCGAAAAAGGATTCTTTTCATAAACGCAGAATTTTATCCCCTCTTTTTTAAATACACACACACTCTCAAGTATACCCACTTGGGTCCGGGATCGGAAGACTTCCTAAATCACTGTAATTTGAATGAAAGAGACAGGGACGGTTCTCGCCATCCCCATGGCAGACATGCTGTTGCGAGAGATCCGTCCCCGGCTCAAAACCCCGCATTGGGCTGGAGCAGGTATTTCTCCTGTTCGGGGTTGATATTCTGACTAAATATGCTATAATTTAGTCACTTGACTGACCGTATTCCAATAACTTTGGAACTCTCTATGTACATACCCCAACTTCAACTGTCCAATCTCCAGGAGCTGGTTGCTCCAAATAAGGTTGTTCTAATCTACGGCCCGCGCAGAACGGGCAAAACAACTCTCTTGGAACACTTTATTCAGGGGCTCTCCGAACCGCATCAACTAGTCACCGGAGACGACTTCTTTGTTCAACAGATCCTCTCTTCCCAATCGATTGAGAAGCTCAAGAATTTTGTGGGGGAGAGGAAGTGGCTCCTGATTGACGAGGCACAGAAGATCCCGGCAATCGGCCTGAATCTGAAATTGATTGTGGACCACATCCCTGACATCCGGGTGGTTGCCACTGGGTCCTCCTCCTTTGACCTCGCTTCCCAGGTGGGAGAGCCCCTAACCGGCAGAAAGTGGACGCTCAAGCTTTTTCCTTTGGCCCAGATGGAATTGGCTCAAAAGGAAAATGCAGCTCAAACTGCAGCGCGGCTGGAAAGCCGGTTGATTTACGGCTCTTATCCGGAAACGGTTTTGTGCGAAGACGATCAACTCCGGCAGCGCTATTTGAAAGAGATTATCTCCTCCTATCTCTACAAAGATATCCTGGAGCTGGAGGGGCTTCGCCACTCGGACAAACTGGTGCGGCTATTGCAGCTGTTGGCATTCCAAATTGGCAAGGAGGTCTCGTTTACGGAACTGGGCAGCCAATTGGGCATGAGCAAAAACACGGTGGACCGCTATTTGGATCTCCTGGAAAAGACCTTTGTCCTATACCGGCTGCGCGGCTTTTCCCGGAATCTCAGAAAAGAGGTTTCAAAGAATTCGCGGTACTACTTCTATGACCTCGGAATTCGCAACGCCCTGATCCAAAACTTCAATCCCCTCAACCTGCGCACGGATGTCGGGCCGATTTGGGAAAACTATCTGGTCATGGAGCGGCTCAAGAAGCAGGAATACACTGGGCTCTCCTGCCTGAACTATTTCTGGCGCACCTATGACAAGAAGGAATTGGACTGGATTGAGGAACGCAAGGGTCGCCTCTTTGCCTATGAATTCAAGTGGAGCCCCTCTGCCAAGGCTGCCCTGCCCAAGGATTTCTTAAAGGCCTACCCGGATGCGCAGTTTGAAAGAGTGGATCCGGAGAACTACTTGAGATTCATTACCTAGCCCAATTAAAACCCCGCATTGGGCTGGAGCAGGTATTTCTCTTCTTCTTCGGTGTTGAGGCGGCCCAAGGCGTCATTCCGGTGGGGAAAGCGGCCGAAGCGCTCGATCAGGTCGCGGTGTTGTTCCGCGTAGTCCAGGGCATTGCGGATGGGCAGCTCAATGGCCGGAGCCGAGCGCTCCACCAGGGCCTCGTAGCACTGCACGGATTTTTTCTGAAGAGCAAAGTCCTCGGAGTGCTCCAGGGGCAAGTAGAAAAACCAGGCTTCCACCGGCCACAGTTCCAAATCGTAGCCCCGCTCCATCCCCCAAAGACATAGCTCCAAGGCCTGGGCGTCTCCGGAATAGGCCCGGGCCATGCCCCGGTAAATATTACGCGTGAATTGATCCAGGAGAAGAATCAGGGCCAAGCAGGAACGCGGCTCTACTTTCCAGTTGTCCAGCTGTCCGGCCAGGGCGGATTGAACTGCCGCGCCAAAACGCCGGCTGATCTCCTCGTCAACCTCCGGCCCGCCCCGGAACCACATGGAAGCCTTGTCTTCGGGAAAGAAGGCATCGCCTTCCAGCTGCCCGAACCAAAAATCCAGCACATCTGAGGGTTCAACAGAATACAGGCTCATTTACTGAAGGACCTCGTAGTGAACCGCCAGCCAAACCGTGTCCTGGTCCGGAAGTGTCCAGTCCACCCGGTGTTTGCGGTGCGCGGGAATATCCAGGAAATCCCCTGCTTTCAAATACACCAGCTCCGGCCCCTCCTCAAACACCAAACGCGCCTCGCCTTGAACGAGCAAAACAAACTCATGTGTGTCCTGGTCGTACCAAAAGTCCGGAGGGCTCGCATGGCCACGCGAGACAATGCGTTCAATGCGCACGTTCTTGCCTTCGGCCAGGACTTCAATGAGTTCTTCGGAGTGCATGTGGTTCTCGTTCATTGGTTGAGCGGGTGTCAGGTCCTTTAAGAACTGTCCCCGGCATCCTAACAAATAGATCCCCGCCTGCGCGGGGATGACAGTATCGCGAGCAGACACCCCATAAAGCACAGAAGCACGAACCAGTCGCCGAGCCGGGCGTAAAGCGTCAAATCACTGCGCAGCTCCACAGGCGCCGTGCTGCGGCCCT
>JAFGIU010000092.1 GCA_016929445.1 Candidatus Omnitrophota bacterium | reverse complement strand
TTTCCCGGGGCCACCGCCGCGCTTTCCCTCTCCCCCCAGATCCAGCATGAACAGCAACAATTGGGCAATCTTTTGGAATTTGTTTGCAATAAAGCCACTGCTGCAGTGTTTTCCGATCTTCTTCAGAAACCACGGGTGCTTTCAAGCAGTGAATTTCCGCTTGAATCCCAAGCGGTTCAAGTAGCGACATTTGAGACCTTAGCATATGGTCTTCTGGATTTATCTCAACCGGATCAGTAAATGCGTATTGTCTTTTTGAGGCGCCATAATAAAGACCTATTCGGCGGGGAGCCCCAAGCAGCATAGCTAGCAGAGCTGTTTGATTAAAATATGGTTCGAAATCAATAACACAATCTATTTGTTTTCCCCGGAGTTGACGGAGCAACTTCAAGAAGCTACGGATGCCTCGTTGTTTTCCTAGAATGTCATAGTTAATAACCTCCGCAAAGCATGGCTGATTTTCCCATATCCCTACAGTAAGCGGTGTTGTGAGGGCAATGATTGCTGCGTTTGGAATGCTTTTCTTTAAATGGTCTATTACGGACAGAATCAAAACGGCATCACCCATGCCTACCGTTTTTATGATCACAAATGTCTGGGGCTGGCTCCCTTGTTCCTTTCCGCGATTACTTCCAAACACAACCCTTCTTATCATAGGGAGGTTCAACATCAGGATAACCCCTCCCAGCCATTTATCAGCAAATCTTAGAATCTTACGCAACATATCTAGCAAATATTCCTTCTGGACATTACAACCAAAGACTGCAGAAAACTCAGGCTCCAGCACAAAACAGACTATTTATTTGCTGCTTTTACGTGCTCTACAAATCTATGCCAAAACTGATCGCGCTGGGCGTTCACATGATCACTATAATATTCTTGTGCTTTCTCAAAATTCCGTTTTGCTTGTTGTATTTGCCAAGACTTGTCCTCAACCATTCTGCGCAGCTGTGCTGCTAGGGTCTTATCATCTCCAGGGTGATGCAAACATTCATAGGGTAGCAACTCAGGGATGCCTGCACATGTGGAACCTAAAGCAGGCAAGCCCCGGCTCATGGCTTCGATCAGCGCACGAGGAAGCCCCTCTGTGATGCTCGGCTGGATGTAAATATCCAGAGCGTCCAGCCACTGCATCACCGGCTCACCAGCAGGCAGACTCCCATCCAGGTGCAATAAACCGCCGGCACCAAGCTGCCTGGCCGCGGCTTGCCAGGAATCGAGCTTTCCGCTGCCCAAAACACGTAAATGTATCAGCAATCCTTGCTGTTTTAGCCTGCATAAAGCCTTTAGCGCGACATGCAGCCCTTTGTGCCGGGTAAACAAGGAGCCGATCATGCCGATCACAGGAGTCTTGGAGCAGTTTGATTGCTTTGCGCTCCAGCCTGCCAGCCGCTCTTCCAAAACAGCGTTCGGGACAGGCCTGATTTGTACATTGGACGCGTGGGCGCAAAGCCCGGGGCAGGGATACCGCTTTTGCAGATACTGGCGGGTTACATAAATGGCGAATTTGGCCTGCCCGGTCCAACGGCGCGACTCCCACCAAGCTAGCGGGGCATATAATTTGCCTGGCAGTGTTCCATAATGCCAAAAGTCATCCCAGGCACTGGCTACTACTTCGACGGCCCACGGAACTCCCTGCGAATGTGCTTCTTTCGCAGCCATCCAGCCAATTGGGGATTGCCGCACAATGACTGCATCACAATCCTCTATCTGCTGCTGAATAAGCTTGCGGGAGGCTCCGGTTTGCAATTGCATAAGGGGTTTCCCGTGATCATCCGGTGTGCCCGCAAAGTTCACCCCCGGGCCGGAAGACAGACTCCAGTTTTCCGGGGGTGTTGAACATTCGGATAGTCTACCGATGACAGTGAGTGCGTCGAAATATTTCAAATATCTTTTCAAATGCTCGTATGACAAAGAGCCACCAGTAAACACCTTGCCGTCCGGTGTGCGCACAAAACGCGTGCTATGGACAAAGAGTGCTTTCATAAGCTGCGTTTTGTCTCCGAAGGTTGTCTACCTTATGATTCCTGAACGAGTCTGTTACCGAGACATAGAACCATAGCAAGAGCAGCGGAAAGAATGCAATTGCATGTACAAGCATCAATAGACATGCGACCAGGGGTGTCAATATCCGCCCCAAGACACTTCCCGAAGCATCACCTGCACGGCAGACTAATGCGATACACAAGGGGCCGAGTAACATCCCCAACCAACTGAAATTTGCAATAGCCTCTTCCAGCCAACTCGTCGTCATCCCCCAACCCCACATGCGGGGACTTGAAAGAAACAATGCTGACGTGAAATACTGCGCGTAGGGCAAAGGCTTTTCGGGCCAAAGCTTACGCGGAACATACGACACAACAAGAAATACGAGACTCTGTCCTCTGTACTCTAAAATTCGCATCACCTCTGGATTTAGTTCCGCAAACAGAGTCATCTTGATTGCGTCATCTCGGCCAAAGTCCATCCGTACATTCTCATACCATGTCGTACTCACTCGTTCAGTATGCACTTGGAAGAAAAATGAATAGCCAAACACAACGATAAGACTAGCCACTATCAAGACAGCTGCCCTGACACCCTTCAACAACCCGCGGTGATGAAGAGCCATGAGTGCAAGAACAGCCATAATAACTACAATATTCCTTTTCCCATGGATCCAAACCGCCAGAAGCATGAAAACCGTCACAGCAGCAAGAGTTCCAAGCCTAGGCCACCGCCCAGGGACTCTGGGTGTGCTCACCGCGATGAGATAAGCCCCTGCCAATGCAGCCAAATTGGATGCGAGAGTCACGTAAGTATGAAATTCATCATAGGAGTCTGAGAAGCGTAATGTATCACTGAATGTCAGATATTCAGCAGGCAGTGGAGAGAGGCAAACTAGTACAATCGGACTTAGGAGGACCATCCAGCAAATAATCCAAGTTCTGGTTTTCTTTTGCTTTGCACTGCGGTTACCCCGCGGTGCATAACCACTGTTAGTGGTAGCACCACTCATTTTCAACTTAGGTTTACCAAAGCAGAGGAGGATAACCGGCACCAAGGCCATGTACAGGCAGTAGATAATACCCGTGGTTTCATCTGCGGATGCTAGCGCGAAGCCCGGTTTGTTAAGATAGCCGGGTCTCCCAAATATTTCATCCAGAAAGAGGGGGAGTCCACAGAACATAAAAAATACCGGAAGCACAAAATAGACAGAGTGCCTTCTGCCCTTGATAATCTGCTGACCCGCAAAGATGGCCAGGACCAACAACCACAAGAAGGTCGCCCAATTAAGCATGGGTAGCAGCATTCTAGGCCCTTGGGTACACCTGCCCTTACGGATAGGCAGCACAGAGTCCGTCTAGACTGACTCTTATATTAAATTTGGAATTTTCCACCAATAACTGCGATTTACTCACTTGTTCCGATAACCATTCCCCATTGGTCACCTGCTGTGCCCAATTTTCCAGTCCTGACAGAGAAAGCCTACATACAAGCTGAGGAATTATCACCACTTCCGCAGGTATTACATCCGAAATAGCACACCTCAACCCCGCGGCTTGGGCTTCCACCAACACCAACCCCAGCCCCTCCCAGCGCGAAGGGAACACAAACACATCCATTGCGCCTTTCATCAGGCGCGGAATATCCGCCCGGACTCCGGCAAAGATGACTTTGTCCTCAAGGCCAAGACGCTGGGCTTTCTGCTCAATCTTTTTGCGTAAACTCCCCTCCCCCACCAACAATAGCCAGGCCTTGGATTCCCGCTTTGCCACTTGGGCAAAGATATCCAGCAAGAACTCATGATTTTTTGCTTCTCTAAACCCACCTACATGGCCCAAAACAAAGGCGTCCAGGGGCAATCCCAGTTCAGTGCGCACCTCAGCCCGATCCACAGGGGCCTTGAAGGGTTCCAAGTCGATGCCGCAATACAGCACCTTCCAACGTGGGTCGTTCTTCCACTTAAGTCCAAACAAACTGGCAGCAGCCAGTTCGCTGCAGGCCAGGCCCACGGTTGCGCTCCGCTCAATCAACCACTCAGTAGTCGCCAAATAGAACCGTCTCAACGGGCCAGCTCCAGATTCCTTCACGGATATATCGTTATGGCTGTGCGCAATCCGCTGCCGCACCCCAAAAAGCCGGGCCAGCAATAGGGTAAAGCCGCTGAAGTGATGCACATGGCTGTGCACCCCATCATAGGGGCCGTGTTCTTTGAGGATGCGGCGAAAGTTTGCGGCGTATTGCAGCGGGCGCTTGGGATGCATGCACGGGAGAATGCGCGAACCGAGCGAACGGATTTCTTCATCATAAAAGCAGGGTTCTTCGGTGTGCACCATGAAGTCCAATTGAAAACGGGTGCGGTCGATGTGACGCAACACGTGCATGAGCCAGGTTTCGACACCGCCGGTGTTCATGCCGCCGACGATGTGGAGGATGCGGATGGGGTTAGTGGACATAGATCACCACGCCTCCCTGACAGTCGGCTCGTGATGACGCTTGGCGTCAGATTGCTTCGTCGCTTCGCTCCTCGCAATGACGAGGGCTGAGCCGGTTATTTGAATCAGGGCCGAGCCCATCAGGGCCATTACCGCGCCGTAGAGTTTGTATTGTGGAATCAGCCAGAACGAAAAGAGCGCCGTGCAAAGAAGCACACCCGCAAAAAGCGGCACTTGGGGCTTGAACTGCCGGGCCGCGGTCATGGCATAACCCAGGGCCGAGGCCACACCCAAAAGCGCGGCTGCGGCCATGAGCCACATGAACAGATTGGCATAAGCGGCGTATTCCCGGGTGTAAAGCAGGGTGAGGATCTGCTCCCCGGCCATCCGGATCACCCCCACCCCCAACAGGCCGATTGCGGCGTTCAGGAAGATTACTTTAAAGAGCAGCCGCTTAAAGGCTTTGAGGTTGCCTGCGGCAAAGAACTGCGCCAGTTTGGGGGTCACGGCCTGGCCCAGGGCCTGGATAAACATATTGACTGCCACTGTGGTGTAGGCCAGCGCCGCAAACAAGCCCAGCTCCCGGCTGCCCAGGAGTGTTTCGATGGCGTAGCGCGGCACGTTGGTGTTCAGGGAAAGAATCCCCATCACAATCCCCAGCGGAAAGGCCAGCACCACAATGCTCCACAGCGAGCTGCGGCGCTTTTGCGCGGAGTGCGCAGCCGAACGCAGCAAAGCGGTTTGGCCCGCGGGTTCATACACGGCCGCGAGCCTGCGTCCCACGCGGCAGTCGTAGAACACAAACACGAGCAGCCATGCCCCGGCCAAGCCCGCCAAGGCCAGCGCCAGATTGCCGGACATATGGAACACCCCGGCCAGCACAGCGATGGAGAGCGCTCCCTTGAGGATGCGGGACACGGCAATGTAGACCATGTGTTCGTTCTGCTGAAAGAAGCCGTAGAACACGTCGCTCAGCGATTCCACGGCTTTGGCCAGGGCCATCATGAGGACAGCCAGCAACGCAGCGCGCTCAAAACGCCCCAAAGACACAATGGCCCCTGTCAGGCCCATGGCCAAAAGCGCGGACACCGCGCGCACAGACACATAATCGGACAGGCGGTATTCTTTTTTGGCGTCGGTGGCTTGCACGGCGCGCAGTTGCATGTTGGTGACCATGACCACGGGCGCGGTAATGGCCAGGGCCAGGGCAAACTGCCCCACCACTTGCGGGCTGCCTAATTTGGCCAGGGCAACGAGCATGCCCCATTGGCACAGGGCATAGACGCCGTTACCGAGCATCATCCAGAGAAAGTTTTGCTTGGTGGGGGTGAGAAAAAGATTGCTTCGGTCGCTGCGCTCCCTCGCAATGACGGGTGCTGCGCTCGCAATGACGGGCAGGCTATTGGGTAACGGCACCGTAGTAGCGCGCGCGGGCATAGTAGTATCCACCGTAGTTGTCGTCTTGGGCTTTGACCTTGTTCATGAGCAGTCCCACAACCCGGGCTTGGGCGTTTTCCAGGCTCTGCCGCAGCAAAGGGATCACCTTGCGGGAGGTCTTGCCGCTCTCCAGCACCAGGACCGTGCCGTCCACCTTTTTGGACAGGAGCAACGCGTCGGTCACGACCATGACCGGGGGCGTATCAAAGAGAATGAAATCAAAGCGGGATTCCGCGCAGACCATAAATTCATCCATCTTTTTCCCGGCCAGGAGCTCCGACGGGTTGGGAGGGCAGGGGCCGCACGGCACCAGGCACAGGTTTTCAACAGCCGTGGGATGCAGGGTTTCCTCAAAGGGGGTTTGCGCCGCCAAAAAGGAGCTGAGTCCCCTTTTGTTGGCGGTCTGGTAGATCTTATGCTGGCGCGGCCTGCGCATGTCCGCGTCCACCAGGAGCACCCTTCGTCCGGTCTGCGCCATGGCAATGGCCAGATTGCTGACGGTCACACTCTTGCCTTCCTGCTGGCCCGGACTGGTCAGGAGCAGGCTTTTGACGGGCCTCTCCTGAGTGGAGGAAAACAACAGGTTGGTGCGGATGGTGCGGTAGGCCTCGGCAGCCGGGCTCACGGGTTCCAGGCGTATCCAGACATCCAGATTCTCCTTGCTCCGCCGGATCACCGGGATATAGCCCAGGAAAGGCCATTCGATCAGGTGGCGGATATCCTCGATGTTCTTGACGGAGTGGTCCAGATATTCCAGGAAAAAGGCCAAACCCACGGCCCCGAAAAGGCCCAAAATGATTGCCAGCAGGAGGTTTCTTCTCTTCTTGGGTTTGACGGGTTTGTACACCGCCTGGGCCCAGTCCTGCACGCTCACATTGCTGGCCTTCAGGCTGGCCAGGTCCGTGGCCGGGATTGCGGCATTGTCCATGGAAAAGCCCACCGCGCTTTCCTGCCGGATCTTTTCGGTGATATCCGCAAGCTTCTGCTTGACCCGGATCAGCTTGGGGTGCTTTTCCTTATAGATCTTGGAGTATTCGTTGAGCGTGGCTTTGAGTTTCAGGTATTCGTTCTTCTGGAGGGTCAATATCTCGCTTTTGCTGATATAGGCCAGGTTGCGCTCCACGTAGACCTCGGCAATGCGGTTGGCGAGCTGCGCGGCCAGCTCCGGGTCTTTGTTCTCCACGTTGAGCTTGAGCAGGCGCGTGCCGCGGACCTCCTCCACCTTGACATCTTCCATAAATTTCTCAACCGGATCGGGTTGATTGGAATAGACCCTGGGTTGCGGGGCAGCCTGGCCGGTGACGGTCTCCACAAGGCTGTTCATAAAGGTACGGGCTTGCGCGGACCAGGAGGTGCCGCTGCGGGAGGAACGCCCCTCGGAATAGTCTTCCAGGCGGTTGAGTTTGAACTCTTTGAACACCTGCTCAAGAATGCTCCTGCTCTGGATAATCTCTTTCTGGCTCTGGAAATACTCTTTGTAGGCCGCGTAATTCTGGGTGGCCAGAGCCATATCATTGCCGGAGATCGTGAGCACGTTGCTGTCTTCCTGGTCGACCAGCAACACAACCGTGGCCCGGTACACAGGCGTCATGAGCAGGCTGGCCACGGCCACGGCCAGCACGGTGCCGGAGAAAACCGAAAACACGGTCCACTTGCGGCGCTTCAGCACGCGCCAGTAGTCGCTCAGATCGATTTCTTCCTCAAATGGGGGGTTTGTGTTCACTAGAAAAAGCTCTCCGGCACAAAGATGATGTCCCCGGGTTGAATGGGGATATCCTTTTCTTTCATGCCCTTTTTGGTGATGTCGGTGACCCGGACCGGGAGGGCTTGCTCCACGCCGCCCTCAGTGCGGATCACACGGGTGCCGTTAAGGCTGGCCACTTTGGTGAAGCCGCCGGCCATGGCGATGGCTTCCAGCACCGTGGTCTCTTTCTCTGTGTGCATGTCGTATTTGCCGGGGTTGCTCACCGCGCCCAAGACCGTAATCTGTTTGACATGATACTCCTCAATAAACACCTGGACCTGCGCCTGCACCAGGTAGTCCTTTTCCAAGGCGCGGGTGAGCTTGTCTTCAATCTCGCCCACGGTCAGGCCCGCGACCTTCACCTTGTCCAGTAGCGGGAACGCGATATCACCGCCGGTGCTGACGCGCGCCTTGGTCTGGAGATCCTCATGTTCATAGACCGTGATCTGCAGCACGTCCTCAGGCTGGACCCGGTACGCTTCTGTATTCTGGGCCTCTGCCGGGGCCGGGGCCATTGTCATTGCGGCAAGCAGGGCAAGGGCCGGCAGCGCTGCGAGCGCGCGCGTCATTGCGGGGCCCGCGGGGGTCTGTGTTGTGCATAGATTGCTTCGCTGCGCTCGCAATGACGGGTCCTTTCCCTAAAAGCTCTTCTTCAGGCCCAGGCTGAGCAGGTTGTTGCCATAGTCAAAGGCCTCAAAATTCGAGTTCTTTTGCATGTAGGTGTATTCCAGGTTGACGGTGCCCCACCGGGGCAGTTCATAATCCAGCCCGCATGCGGCAATCCAGAGATGATCCGCCCTTTCCGCGGTCTCAGTGCCTTCCGTGGTCTCGGTCGGATACGCATTGTAATAATAGGTGGTCCCAAGCCTGACAGCAAGCCGGTCGTTCAAAGAATGCGTGTACTCGCCGTAAACCCGGCTGCTTGTGAAGTAGGTGTTCTGCTGGTAAATGGTGCTGTAGGTTGTCCGGTCCAAGGCAATCTCAAGAATGTCCCGGCTTGTGAAGGTCTCGGTCAAGGCGATGCTGTAAATCACACTATCGAAATCCTCCGCGTCGTTCTCAAAGTTTTGATTGCGGTAACCGATCTTCCCCTCGATCGCGCCCTTGGACAGGAATTCGCCCTCCAACCCCGCCAAGACATCAAAATATCCGGAATCGCTCTTATTCCCCGAGTCATAGGCGAGCGTGCCGTAGCGGCCGCCGAACAGCATCGCGGTCTTGGGCCAAAACTTGAAGCCCATTTCCAATTCCCCGGAATTCTCGGTTGAATCCAGGTCCTGGTAGGTCAGGGCCCTGCCGCCAAAGGCGCCGATGGCATTGTCGCTGCGGTAATCCTCAATGCGTTGGGTAAACTTCAGACCTAAGTCGAGCTTATTAAACACACAGATGAGCTCAGCATTCGCGTGATTGGAGGTGCGGGGCACCCGGGCTGTGTCTTCGCTGCCGGCGCGCTCCTCAAAATAGAGCAATTCGTTGTCTAACTCCACGCGCCAGCGGTTGAAGTTGAGTTTGGCTGAAGCGCCCAGGTTATGATTCACGGTGTTTTGGCTGCTGTGGTCCGCAAAATAGGATAAATCAGCCAGATAGGCGGCTTTGAATTCATGGTCCGGGAGTTGCGGCTCAAAAACAAGGCCCGGGGAAATCCTCGTTATAAAGTCCTCTGATTCGTCGTTTGGGGTCAGGTAAACATTGTCGTCAAAGGCTTCTTGAACGGCAATTACCGGCAAAAGCCAGCTTGTAGCCGCATAACCCGGGCCGGGAAAAAATGCCGACAACAGAAGCAGGACGACTCCGGAGACAAATCTCCAATGCCGGGCCAGATCGCGGGAGTTTGGACTCATAAGAGGTTCATTCTAGCACAACCAGGAGGGTCAATTGACTTTTCCTCAAGCCGATTGATATCCTATCTCACATGAATCCTACCCTTTATGAACTGGCGGATGCGTACATCAAGATTATTGAGCAGATCGAACGGACTTCCGGCCTTCGGTACAAAGACCGCCAACACGTTACTCGGATCGCATATCGTATTGTAAAGGACGAGTTATGACTCCTCATGAGGCCGCCAAAATATACATCGATCTTGTTCAACTTGAAGAATCATTGCCCCCCGACGAACTGCATGCCCGCCAAGAGATTTCTGCGCTTCGGTCCAAGTATCATGACCTGTTTAGCGATGAACTTCGCCGTGCAGGCATTCCCTTTGCTGATCGCTTTGACGCAACTCGAAAAGCCTACAGCTTAGCGGAAGATTCCCAATAAACACATACAACTAGGGGCAAAAAAAGCTGCCCGTTTGGTGATCTGAGTCGGTGGACGGCGGCGGGAATCCAGTTGGAATTAAATCCTTCGGCTACGCCTCAGGATGAATTCGGACAGCGGGTTGTGTTCGCTGCGCTCCGCAACCCGCGTCCTCATTCACTTGGCTCCGTCGCCGAAGAGCACGCTGGGAATCGTGCGCAGAAGT
The DNA here is from genome assembly GCA_016929445.1 of Candidatus Omnitrophota bacterium. Taxonomy (NCBI): domain Bacteria; kingdom Pseudomonadati; phylum Candidatus Omnitrophota; species Candidatus Omnitrophota bacterium. The sequence continues at coordinate 23,034 of JAFGIU010000092.1, read as the reverse complement.
ATTTTGAAGTCCAGCCACAAAGACCATGTGTCGATGTATTCCAGGTCCAGCTTGACCCACTCGCCGAAATCCTGAATCCGGTTCCGGCCGTTTGCCTGCCAAATGCAGGTGATACCCGGGCGGATACTCAAACGGCGCCGTTGCCAGCTTTCGTAATTGTCGACTTCTGAGGGCAGAGGCGGGCGCGGTCCCACCAGACTCATATCTCCGCGCAAGACATTAATTAGCTGGGGAAGTTCATCCAGACTTGTCTTGCGCAGAAAAGACCCGATGGGCGTGAGGCGCGGGTCCTTTTCCATTTTAAATACCGGGCCCTCCATCTCGTTCTGTTCCATGAGTTCTTCGAGCCGGGATTCCGCGTCCTCCACCATGGTGCGGAATTTGTACATGGTGAAACGCCTGCCGGCCAGGCCGCAGCGCGTCTGTCTGAACAGAATAGGGCCTTTTGAACAATACTTGATGCATAACGCAATTCCCAGGAACAGCGGGGAAAGAAGCGCGAGAGCCACGGTTGAAGCTCCGATATCGAAGATACGCTTCATGAAGAGATGCTCTATGCGGTCCGGGACGCTTCCGAAAGTGAGCAGCGGGAAGCCCCCAAAGTCCGTGGATTTAGCTTGGGTCAAGTGCAATTCAAAATAATCCACAGCCAGGTGCACGGTCACACCCTCCGATTCGCAGGCCAGGAGCAAGGCTTCAATGTCGGAAAGCCATGCCCGGGGCACAATGAAGGCCACCTCATCAATCACGCCGTCGTGCAGGATATCCGGGAGGTCCTCAAAGGAGCCCACCACCTGGTACTCACCCAACATCTGGCCGGTTAAAGCAGGGTCCCTGTCCACAATACCCAGCACGCGCAGTCCCCATTCCGCATGCTGTTCGATGAGGTTCAGAAACTTTTGGGCTCGTTCTCCGGACCCGACAATCAGGATTTGCTTCCAGTTGAATCCTCGTCTGCGAAGCTCCTTGAAGATTTGGGACAGGAGGATTTTTTCGAGAGCCAAAAAGACGACCCCAAAGCTGAAGATGGCCGCCGTGAAGACGCGGCTTGTGAATATACCCAGTCTGAAGATGTAAATAAAACTGGTGAAGGCGATCACTCCGATGAGGCCGGCCTTGAGAATAATGAGGAAGATCTCTCCCTTGCCGCTGACTCTTTTGGACTGGTAGGCCCCGAAAAAGTAAAGGAATCCCAGCCAGGACCCTAAGTAGACAGGCAAGAGGGGTAAATAATTGTGCAAAGGGAAAAACGGATGAATCCGGTAGCCCACAAAGTGGACCCCGAGGAATACGGCAATGAGCAGGAGCAAATCTGTGTAAACCAGAATACGCTGCATCAGGGCGGCATGTTGTTTGAACACGATCTATCCTCCGTCGAACAAAGAAGTTACAGTCCCAATACCCAGAGTATACCATATGGTAGAATGAGCCTCATGTCCGAACCCGAAATCCACATTGCCGGGGCGGGGCCTTCAGGCCTCAGCGCGGCCCTGTGTCTGGCCCGGAAGGGGCGAAAAGTCGTTGTGCATGAGGCCCAGGCGCGCGTGGGTCCGCGCTGGCAAGGGGGCTTCCAGATGCTCCAAAACTTTACGCAAACGGAGGATGTGCTCCGTCTGCTTTCCGGGTCGGGCATTGATTTGGCCTGTACGACTCAGGCTGTGCATGAGATGACGCTTTTTGGCTCCAAATCCAGGCCCGCTCCCCTGCGCTGCGCGGAACCCATCGGCTATTTGCTTCGCCGCGGTCCCGGGGAACGGATGCTCGACGGGAGCCTGCTGCGGCAGGCCCGGGAGGCCGGGGTGGATGTCCGTTTCGGAAGCCGGATCAGGGACCGGAGCGGTGTTTCGGTCTGGGCCACAGGGCCTTCGAGGGCCGATGGCCTGGGTTTTGAAACCAGTTTTTCCACAGGACTTTCCGACCGCATGCACGTATTGTTGGACCAGGGGCTCACACCCGCCGGTTACGCGTATTTATTTGTGTCCAAAGGCTGGGCCACACTCGGCATGGCGATTGTCCGCCGCTTCAAAGAGGCTGACCGTGTCTGGAAGGCTGTGATGGACCGTTTCCAGTCTATTGAGGCCTTTGAGACCGGGGAAGCCCGGCGGCGCTGCGCCGTGGCCAGTTTTTGCCTGCCCGGTTCTCTGCGTTTGGGCCGGACCCTGGTTGTGGGCGAAGCGGCGGGTTTCCAGGACTATCTGCTGGGATTCGGAATCCGTTCCGCTCTGCTGAGCGGTGTGATGGCCGCCCGCGCTCTAACGGAGAATCTTGATTACGACTGCTTGTGGCAGAAACAGCTGCGGCCTCAGATGCTTTCGAGTCTTTGGCTCAGGCACCTCTACGAAACCGGGGGGCAAACAGCGACTGAGGCTCTGATCCGCTTGGCGCGGCTTAACGGCAATCCGAGAAATTATTTGAGATGGTGGTACCAGCCCAGTTGGTGGAAGACTTTCATGATTCCGCTTATCCGTTGCCGCTGGCGGAAGCGGCTCGCGCCGTTGCCTGGAGTTTAGGATGAATCTGAAACAAGCCTATGATTATTGCGAAGAAATGACGCACCGCAGAGGAACCAACTTTTCTCTGGGTTTCAAGCATCTGCCCGCGGCCAAAAAGAGAGCGATTTACGCGGCTTATGCTTTTTGCCGCTTTGCCGACGATATCTCGGATGAGGAGAGTGTCAAGGAGCCGGAGAAGCTCCTTGCCCAATGGAAACAGGAACTGGACCTCTGTTACGAGGGGCGCCCCAGCCACCTGATTACAGAGGCCCTGAGCGATGTGCTCCGGACATATCCCGTGCCCAAGAGGGTTTTTGAGGCCATGATTCAGGGCTGCCGCCAGGACCTGGTCAAGTGCCGCTACGCCTCCTTTGAAGAAGTCCTCGATTACTGTGATATGGTGGCCACGCCTATTGCCCGGATCTGCCTGGTGGTTTTCGGGCACGCGGAAAATCTCTCAGTGCAGTATTGGGGCAGGCATTTTGCCATAGCGCTCCAATTGACGAATATTCTCCGGGATGTGGGGGATGATCTGGATCGAAACCGGATTTATCTGCCTGCCGAAGACCTGCAGTATTTTCAATGTTCCGAGGAATCCTTGATTGCAAGAGAAGTCTCACCGGAGTTTTTGGAGATGATGGACTTCCAGTGCCGCAGGGCCTGGTACTATTTCCGCGGCGCGGATCGCCTGCTCCCCTGGTTTTCCGAGGATGCGCGGATGGGGGCCCGCTTGATGCGGGATATTTATCAGCTTGTGCTCACGAAGGTTCACCGGGATCCCTCCCAGACTCTGCATACGCGTTGCCGTATTTCGGATTCGGAGCGCGAGCTTTTGGCGGAGAGGGCTTTCGGGAAGGTGGATGAATTGGCGGCGAAGGCCTAGGAAGTTATTCGGCTTTTAGGCCGAGCAGCAGTTTGCGGAGAGTTTCTTCTACCTCGCTCTTCTGCTCTTCCGCTGATTTGAGTCTCTGGTCCAGCTGGTGGATGATGTTCTCAGCCTCTAAGTAGTCGCCTTTGAGCTCGTCGTTTTCGGATAGAAGCTTTTGATAACTGGCCCGCATGCGGAACAGTTCATCCTTCTCGGCCTTGAGCCGGTCCGTCAAATCCTGCAGATCCGCCTCCAGCACATACCCGCGATTTTTGGCTTCTTCGACCGAGGTTTTGAGCCCTGCGGACTCCTGTTCAAAGGCCTTGCTCAGGAGTTTTATTTGATCTTCGAGGCGGCTCCGGTCCACCTGCAAGGCGTCGACCATTTCCTTGCTGCGCTGGTGGCGCTTGGCCACTTCCATTTCCACCTGGATATGCAGGCGGCGGTCCAGTTCTTCGCGCTGGCGTTTGGCCTCGGCCACTTCTTCCAGGAGAGCCACCTTTTCGGATGCGGCTTCTTTGAGCTTGGCCCGCAGATCGCGAACCCTCTCCTCCATCTCGGAAAATGCCTTGGGCGTGCCCCAGGTGCCTTGGGCCGCGCGCACAAGCTTTTCATTCTCCTTTTGAAGTTCCGCCACCCGGGCCACCAGATTATCCCTTTCGGCCCGCAGGGAGTCGTAGAGGGCCTTCTGCAACTGGAGATCCTTCTCTAAGTCGTCCTTTTGCCGCGCGGTCTCTACGTAAAGATCCTCGTAGTCTTCGTTGATGTCCGCGGTCCACCGGGCTCCGGGCCGCATGTCTGCGCCTGCAGGCGCGGCGCAAAGGCAGACGAGGGACACTCCGAGAAAAAGGGTCGCGGGTTTTAGAAGGCGGATTGGCTTTTTAAGAATCATTCTCACCAGTATCAGGGTTGATGAAGACCTTGAGCTTTGACTGTTCCTTCAGGTTCTTCACCCACTCATCCAGTGCTTGGTACTTCTTACGCCTTTCAATTCGCTGGAAGTACTCTTCACGCTTGGGCGGAAAATCATTGAGGTCCCCGGTCCTTTTTTCCATTAGGCGGAACACCCCCCATTTTGCGGTTCCAAAGGGCATGGGGGGCCCGACAGAGCCCTCATCCAGGGCATGAAAAGCGAATATGGTCTCCCTGGGAACGGACCACAGATCCATGATGGCCTGGAGAGTGATCATGCTGAAGTTTTTACAGAACTCCTCATCCTTTGTCTTGGCCTTCTCCCAATCCGCTTCCTTTTTATACTTCTGATAGAATTCCTCAGCCTCTTCCCTGGTATCGAAGAGCACATACTCGCCGCCCACATGGTGCCGCTGGTCGATGAATTCCTGGTGCATCTCCTCTTCGGAAACAGTCACTTGCATGCTGTTCCGGATTTCATCCTTCAGTTTGTCCACCAACAGCATATATTGCATCTGGTTTTCAAAGAGTGCGACATCGTAGCCTAGCGTCTCCTTGACCCAGGCTGCGTACTGTTCCGTGTCTTTGCGCGTAAAGGATTGGTTCTGGTCCTTGAGCACCTTGTTGATGCGCTCCTCAAACTCCTGGTCTGTAATGGGCAGTCCGCGCTGGGTGGCCTCAAAGTGCAGGATCAGATTTTCCCACACAGTTTCCTCGAGCTTTTCCGGGTCCTGGCTCTGTTCCCCGGGTCTGGGAAAGTGGTAATGGACTCTCTTGGCAAAATAATAATTACCCAGCGGGACGGGCTCGCCAAAGATCTCCCCCACAGGTTCGGAGGGATCCCTTTGCTCGGTTTGGGCGAATAGGGGCGGTGAGAACAACAAGCAGACTGTGAGGATAAAACTACTGGCTCGAACGAAGCGATCCAGAACCACTCTGTACCTCCTCCAGAGTTAATAGACGGGATTCCAGGTCGTTAAACTTGGTCTCAATGAGGGACATGCGCTTTTCGACGGCCTTCATCCGCTGGTCCATGTATTCGGCTACGGAAACCGGAGCAATGATCCCTCCGCGCTCCACAATGGGCCAGTCCTCGGGCACGTCAAAACGCAAACCCTTGGTTTCCTTCACTGTTGTCTTGGATTCGTAGTCTTCAGGCGGCCAGCCTGTACTATTTTGGGTCAGCCCCGCCCGCGCACAAATCCCCAGAACAACAATCGCCAGTATTATAACGGGCATTAACCTATTTAGGTAGCAAAACTTAGATTGGGGACTACTCATCAACGCCCTCCCCGGCTCCTGAAGGACCCAGGGCCAGACTGGTGATACGCACATACCCTTCGACCTTATCCCGCGTGTCATCGATCGGAGCGATTTCGGCTTTTTGGACCTCCAGCAAGACCTCCGAGGTCAGTACGAGGTGCAAAAACTTTATCCAGTCGGTCAGAGCGCCCTCATAACGCACCTCAATGCCGGACTGGTAATAATCATTCTCCTCAACAGGATCCAGGGGCTTGATCTCTTTGAAGGAAATATTGGATTGGGCTCCGTATTTCTCTACGGTGTCGATCAGGCGCGCCAGCTCCATTTCTCCGCTGTCCCGGTTGCGGATAAACCCCTCGTAGGCTTTCACGTCGGCCTCGATAAAAGGCCTCCGCACCAGGAGTTTTTCGTTCCGCTCCAGTTCCACTTGCAGATCTTGGACCTGGCTGCCCAAACTTTGGCTGTAGCTGCCCCAGTATCTCAGCACGACTTGGTCTGAGAACCACACAAAAACAACAAGGGCGCTGATTCCCAGTACCCAACGCTCCCGGCTGGACAACTTTGAGAGATTCATCCCCCCGCCTCCGCGTTGGAGAGTTCACATACCACCTCAAAGGCCGTCAAATCCTCCCTCTCCACTCTCTGCCGTGATACGCGTTTGGCCTCCACAGCGGAGAAGAGCGGGGATTTTTCGAGTTGGGATACGAAATCAAAAACCACGGACATTTCAGTGGAGCTGGCCTTGAAGCTTACTTCTTTGCCCTTCGTAAATGATAGTTCCTTCCAGCGCACCGCCGCGGGGGTTAGCTGCTGAAGTTCCTGAATCACCTGCAGGATTTGCCCTCGTTGCTCCAGATGGTCTTTGACGATTTCCAGCTGCGCCAGGTATGTTTCCAGCCTCTGGGCGGGCTCACTGATTTCACCGTGCTTTTGAATCAGAGCATCGGCGTATTTTTCCTCACGGCTCATGCGGGTGATTGCAAGACTGGAAAGGAGCAGCAGAAGCACCAGGATCTTGACGCCTACGGAAGTCAAGGCCCGGGACCTGGCTTCAAAGGATTGCCTGAGCTTCACGGCCGATGGAGTCAGGTCGATTTCGGACGGGGCCAAGCCCAGCCCGATGAGGCCTGCAAAGGAGCCCATACTCTCCAGCGCCGCACCGGCCGCGCTCTCTTTGTGGATGTCCACGGCCTGAAAAGTGGAGACACAATAGGCCTTGATGCCCAGCGCGCCCGCGACTTCCCCGTTAAGGCCGGGGAAATATTCGGCTTGGCCGGTCAACACCGCGTCTGCCACGACAAAGCCCAGGTCCTCTTCTTCAAAAATTTCCATGGATTGCTTGAGTTCGCGGACCAGATTCGCCTTGCCGGATTCGATATCTTGCACAAGCGAATCCAATCCTCCGGCAATGCTTCTGTGGAAGAAAGCGCGGCCCTGATTCAAGATAACCACGCAGGTTGTGTCCGTATTGATATCGACCAACAAGGTCCCGCGTTCGGGATCCTCGAAGCCGGCGGCGCCTCTGCAGCTATGATGAAACCAGTTCACCAGCCCTTCCATATCAAAGCCCACGCGGTCCACGGACCAGCGCATACGTTCCGCAATCCGTACAACGCGGTCCACGATACTTCTGTGGGCGATTACGAGAAAAACCTGTGAATAGCCCGAAGAATCCGTGGCAATGACTTGGTAGTCGACGAGGATTTCCTCTTTAGCATAAGGGGTATGCTTTTCGACCTGGAGCTCCACCATATCCTTGATTTCATGCGGATCAGTGGAAGGAAGGGTGAATACCCGGACTGTGCTGAAATGGGCGGGGCCTGCGATAAGAACCCGGTTCACACGAATCTTTTCGCTCTCGCACGTGGTCTGGAGGCGGGAGATGAGTTCATCTTCGGTCAATCCTTCGACTGACTGAGAAATCAGCTTGGAAATCCGGCAGGTCTTGCCGCGGCGCTCAACCTGGACGAGTTTGACCCACTTGCGGTCCAAATAGAACACCGTGCTTGGATGCCTGCCGCTTCGCGCTTTTGCCCCCATCTGCGTCCTCCCTTATTGACGCGCCCTAATGCTCCGACCAAAAGTAAATTTTGCCGCCCCGGTCAAACACACATTCGATTCGGGCTCTTCCCCGCTCGTCCGGGGTCCATGCTTCCACTTGCATGCGGAATGCTCTGGAGTTCACTCCGATAAATTTATCTTCCACCAACTTGCTGAGAATCTGGAGATCGTCAACCGGAATTAAGGCCTCCAAATCGGAAACAATGCTGCCGGCAGACACGAACAAGCGGTCGTCTGCGTTTCCGGGAATTCCGTCTTCTCCGACCCGGAATCCATTGAGGGTTGCCAACCCGGCTTCGGAGAAGCCCAAAGAAGTCAGCACTTCGGTGCCGGCTGTGTTGAAGTTGACGTGACCCGACCCATATACCGTAACATAGGGCAGAACCGCGCGATAGGCGGCTGCTTCGACGCCGCGGACCAGCAGGAGCTCTTCAACATTTTCCAGGGGCCCGTCTTTGCATTCGTGGGCCTGGCGGCTGTTGCGGTAAAAGCTGCCTTCGGCGCCGTAATCGCGCTCTTCTGAATCCTCGTCCCGCCAATCCAGAATGGACTGGGCAACGGTCGTTGCGTCCTGAATGCTGAGGTCTGCTGCAAAGACAAAGAGGTTTTGCAGCACATCCTCGGGAGCTGTATTGATGTTGATCTTGCGGTCCTCATCCAGCAAGCCCGGTATTTTGGGGCTGTTGGGGCCGGCAGAAGTCTCCACTTTAAAAGTACCCGTGTCCAAACGCCGTTCAAGAAACAAGCCCGGATTGTTGTACCAAGACTCGTTGGACCCATCATAAGCCAGGGTCACATCTTGTGCCAAGGCCTCCATCCCGTATTGGACCCCTGCTTTGGCAAGATAGCGGGCCTGCAAGTCTTGCTCATAGCGGTCTCCCAGAGAAAGGGCCATCTGCGCGCGTACGCCCAGGGAGCCGACAAAGATCCCCAACAGGGCAATGATCCATACGATTGCCACCAGGATGCTTCCTCTATTGGATTCCCGGCAGAGAAAATGTGACTGCACTGGTGTAGGTCCCCTCTGTTGTTCCGTCTCCGTACTGCAGCTCGATTTTTACAGCTTGAGGCAGGAGATGCGATTTCCAACGGCTGGTCCACTTCGCTTCACTCTCCTCCTTTTGCGATCCAAAATAGGAAAACTTGATATTTTGAAGGTCGTCTATCACCACCGTGTAGTCACTTTTGGCCCGGTGGCGCTTGAGTTCACTGAAAGGAGCCTGTGAGCGTCCCAAACAACCGTAGCGCCTATCCGCAAAATAACTGACTTGGCCGAGCTCCTGCAGACTTCCGCCTTCCTCATAGTCTACCTGGATGGTGGCCGGCACTTGAAATTGCGAGGAACTGCCTTCAAAGTGAATTAGATCAAAACGCCGGGCATTCACCAAGTCCTTCCGAATTTGTTCGACGCCCAGGCGCATCATATCGGTCTGGACGCCGGCTACCTGGTATCGTTCCCAAACTCTTAATCCGCCGGCTAGGACAGCCACGGCGGCCCCGCTCACCAATGCGATCAGGGACATCGCCACCAAGAGTTCAATAAGGGTAAATCCCTTTGCCTTCATCCATTTTCCTTTTGAAATACCGGCAACAGAGTTTGATATTTCTGGCGGTAACTCGCGCTTCCCCGTTTCCACACCAAATCCAGGGTGATTAGCCCCAATCTGTTTGAATCCAGAAGATGCGTTTCGCTCACGTCCAGAGTCCATTCAAAAGATCTCAGACCAAACCCTGTTCGGCCTTGTCCGGGACGGACTTCCTCTCCTTGAGCCACGAGCATCTCCACTTCAGCCATTTTGGATGCCGCAAATTGTGTGGAAAGAGTCCGGAATTCCGCCACACTCATGGCATGCGAAACGCGCATCAAGGCCTGGGTCACGGCTACGGCGCCGGTGGCCAGTATGACGACGCTGACCAAGACCTCGATCAGCGTCAGTCCCTTTTTAGCTGCCATATTTCAGCGGCCTCCGGACTTTTTCTTGATTGCCCAATTCGCGATATCATCCTCTGTATCCAGCTTTGCATCCGGTCCTAGCGAGAGGAGCACATAATCATAGGGGGGGTGCTCCCGGCTTAGCCGGTACACATATTCCTCTCCCCAGGAATCGATGGCCTCTTGTTCCAGATAGGGACCCCGCCAATTCTTGGGTATGGGCGGCGAAGACGGTTTTTCGATCAGCGCAGCGAGTCCTTGTTCCGTGGTGGGATAGCGTCCGTTATCGACTTCATACAGCTTTAATGCCAGCGAAATATTCCCACTGATGTCCGCCTCCGCCGCCGCAATCCGGGCATCCTCAGAGCGGCCTGCCAGCCTGGGCACGACCATAGCGGCAAGGGCTCCGATAATCACGATGACCAGCATGAGCTCAACCAGGGTGAATCCCATTGAAGACGCTTCCAAAGTTCGCAATCTACGGTGTCTTGTTTCCTTCATTTGCTCCTCCTAACGCAGCATGGTACTGAACTGAAACACGGGAAGCAGCACTGCCATAACGATAAAACCGACGACTGCCCCGACTCCCAATATCATGACCGGCTCCATCAATGCGGACACTAACTGAAGTTGGCGGTCCGACTCCTCATCACAGAAATTGGCGATTTCCAGCAAGGCCTCCCCCACACGGCCTCCTTCTTCACCGACTGCCACCGTGTTGATAAAGAAGGGATCCGAAACAGCGGGAACTCTCATTAAACAGGTGGCCAGTTTTTCTCCTTCGCGCAGGCCGGCAGGAAGACTCTCAAGATCCTCCCGGATGAACGAATTTTGAATCACAGGGATGGAGACTTCCGCGGCCTGGAGAATGGGGACCCCGTTTTCAAGCAGCAATCCAAAGGATCTCGAGAATCGAGCCAAATCCAGTTTTTGCACAAGACCTTTAACAATAGGGAGTTGCATCACAATGCGGTCCGCGAACCGTTTTTTCCGGCTCCCCAGGAGTTTCCAGACAAAGCTCAGCACGGAAAAGCCCAGCAACAGGATCACCCAGAACTGCCAGCCGGTCATCCAACGGCTTACAGTGACCACCATCACTGTGGGCAGGGGCAAGTCCCCTCCCATACTGCCGAACAGCTTCAACAAGCGCGGCATGACAAAGGTCATCAGGGCCACAATCGTGAGCACGCCGACAATCCCGACGAAGATCGGGTAGGCCAAAGCACTTCTTAGCTTGGCCAGCATTCTGTCCTCGGCCTCGGCCTTGGCCGACAGACGTTCCAGGACAACGTGCAATGTGCCGGCAACTTCCCCGGCGTGAGTGATTCCCACATAGAAGGGGGAGAAAACCTGGGGCCAATTTCCCATGGCGCCTGAAAGCGTTGCGCCCTGGGAAACCTCTTTGGCGACCGCCGCGATAACAGCCTTGAGCGAGGGGTTGGAAGTTTGATCACTGAGTATACCCAGGGAGCGCAGCAGCGGAATCTGAGCGCGTGTCAGGCTGGCAAACTGGCGGGTAAAGATATTGATTTGCCGCCTGGGGATGCGCTTGAGATGGGCAACATCCACCCCTTTCTCCTCGCTCTCGTGCCTTTGGATCTCCTCAACTTTGACGGGTATGTAGCCCATGTCCGTGATTTGCTGCAGTGCCGCGCTCCGGCTGTCTCTCTCGAGATCGCCTTCGATAATTTCGCCGGGTCCTTTTTTTGCAACATAATGATACAGAGGCATCGCGGGTCTATTGCTCCATCTCGGTCACCCTCAGCACTTCGTCGGGTGTGGTTAATCCTGCCTTTACTTTTTCCCAGCCGTCCTCTCTCAAGGTTTTCATCCCGAGTTCGATGGCTTTCTCCTGGATCGCATCGGCCGAGGCCCCCTTGAGGATCAGTTCGCGAATCCCGCTTGTCAAGGGCAGCATTTCATAGATGGATGTCCGTCCTGAAAAACCTGTTCCCTGACACGTCTCGCAACCCACGGCCCGGTAGATTTTGGGGGTGTCCTTCCATTCCGAAGGCGTTTCCTGTTTACAGTTTTCGCAGAGCACGCGAACCAGGCGCTGGGCGATAAAGCACTCCACAGAAGATACGATCAGGAAGGGCTCAATCCCCATATCCACAAGACGGGTAACCCCGGTGGAGGCATTGTTGGTGTGCAGGGTGGACAAAACCAGGTGGCCGGTAAGAGCAACTTGGATCGCCAACTCCGCAGTCTCCAGGTCTCGAACCTCACCGACCATCATGACGTCCGGATCGTGACGCAGAAGGCTTCTCAGCCCCTCGGCAAAACTGAACCCGATTCGGGGGTTGACTTGCACCTGCGTGATTCCGTCGATTTCGTATTCCACGGGGTCTTCCAATGTAATGATCTTTCGCTGGTCCCGGCGGATAGTCCCCAGGGCTGCATACAGGGTCGTGGTCTTACCGCTGCCTGTCGGGCCGGTGACAAAGATGAGCCCGTGGGGTTTGCAAAGCATGCTTTCCAGAGCCCGCTGGTCCGCGCGCGCAAATCCCAGTCCCTTCACATCAAGCAGCATTTTGTTGGGGAGAATACGGATGACCACGCTCTCGCCCACGGGCGTCGGGAGAACGGAAATGCGCAGGTCGAGCTTTTCACCGCCCACTTTGACCTGAGCGCGGCCGTCTTGGGGCAGGCGCCGTTCAACCAGATTCAAATTGGAAATCACTTTGACTCTGGAAACGATGGCAGGAAAAAGTTCGCGTATGGCCTCGGGAACCTCGATATCGTGCAGCAGCCCGTCCACTCGATACCGGACACGCACTTTGCCTCTGGCCGGTTCCAAATGAATATCACTGGCGCGGCGTTGGTAGCCTTCTAGCAAGAGCTGGTTTACCAGTTTCATGACCGAGGCATCGGCGGCCAACTGCTGGATATCCTGAACGCCTTCTTGCTCCGGTGTTTTTCTCTTGGGTCCCTTCTCCGGTTCTTTGTCGGCCAGGATTTGTCCCACTGTATCTGCGCCCAGGCCATAGAACTTCTTGAGGGCCATGCCGATATCCCGGTCCGTGGTGAGGAGCAGTTTGACGACATACTTCTGTTCCAGGGCCAGGCTCAGTTCATCGGCAAGACGCGCACTCTGGGGGTTTGCTACCGCAAGGGTGAGAACGTTTCCCTCCAAATGGACAGGGACAACCTGAAAGTGCATGGCTATCTTGAGGGGAACGTGGGAAACCAGGGCCGGGTCCATCTGCAGTTCACCCAAACGCGCAAAGGGCATATCCTGCTGTTCTGCCAAAACCTTGGCCACGTCTTCTTCAGAGGCCCAGCCTTTGGCTGCCACAATGGCGCCCAAAAAAGCCTTGTCCTTCTTCTGCTCTTTTAGGGCCTCTTGCAGCTGGCCTTCGGTGATCAGCCCCTTTTCAACCAGCAATTGTCCGAGTTTTTGTGCAGCCATATGCGTGCTCACGTTCATCTAAGTGTGTCTTATCCGGGAATCGTCAGGAGAATCTTCTCAAGTTCTTCAAAGCTTCCAGTCTTACAGAAAAAGCCTGAAATCCCCAGCTCTTTGGCCTGTTCATAGAGCATGCCGTCCTGGTAGGCGGCCGAAACCATAACGACCGGCTGACCGGGAACACCTGAGCGAATCTTGCTCAGTACATCCACTCCGCTCATATCCGGGAGACTGATATCGCAGAAAACAATATCGGGTTTCAGTTCCGCAAGACTTTCCAGGCCGGCGGCGCCTGTCGGAGCTGTGCTTACCTTGAAGCCTTTGCTTTCGAGCAAGAAGACCATGGGTGCCAGAAAATCACCCTCATCATCAATCCACAAAATATGTGTGTTATTCCCCATCGCTTTCGCCTTTCTGCTCCGGACCCGCCGGTCCCTCGACCGGGAGTGTAAACGCAAAGGTGGTCCCCTTGCCTTCCTCACTCTCCACCCAAATTTTCCCTCCGTGTAATTCCACAATCTCCTTTGAAATGGTCAGCCCCAGACCCGTGCCGCTCATGTCCGTAGGCGCGCGCCCCGCGACCTGGTGGAATTTGTCAAAAACCCGTTTGAGATCAGCTTTGGGGATTCCCATGCCCGTATCTGTAACGCTCAACTGCACGAGCTTTTTGGATGCGTCGTGAAACTTTGCGCTTACGGTGATACTCCCGTCCTTTGGTGTAAACTTGATGGCATTGCCCATCAGGTTGAAAAACACCTGTGTTGTGCGGTCCGGGTCCAGGAGGATCCTGGGAATCTGGGAATCAACGTCTCTCTTCAGTTTAATGTCCTTGGCTTCCGCCCAGGCGTTCAGTGTTTCAATCACTCCGTCGATCACGGTGTCGATCTTCGTGGGCTTAGGCTCCAGCTTCATCTTCTTTGCCTCGAGCTTGCCCAAGTCCAGGATATCGTTGATTAAAATATTAAGGCGTTCCAGGTTGCGCCTGGCAATACCCAGGAAATTTTCCTGAGTATCGTTCAGGGGTCCTGCCACCTTATTGAGAACGACATTCAGGGAGTGTTGGATCGCGACAATGGGAGTCCTCAGCTCATGCGTGATCTTGTTCATGAACTCGTTCTTCATGCGGTCCAGTTCGCGCTGCTTGGTCACGTCACTGAGCACAGAAACCATGCCCACCGTGTTCCCGTCTTCATCTTCAATCACGGCAGTACTGGATCGCAGTACTTTGCGGGTGTTGTCCTCGCCGCTGACCTCAATATCTTTGCCGGTGCCGTCCTTTGATTGCTTGACAAGAGAAATCAGTCCTTCGTCGCCGATCCCTTCCTGAAGTCCTTTGCCGAGTTTCCCCTTTTTATCGGCCTCCAGCATTTTCTCCGCAGCAGGATTCATCATCATCACTTCGCCGTTTGCGTTGACGACAACCAATCCCTCAGCCACACTGCGGAGCACTGCCTCGGTCTGCTTCTTTTCGACGGCGACAGTTTCGTACTGCTTGCGGACCACTTTTTCCTGGCGGTCTTTATCTTCGAGGATGCGCTCATATTTTTGGGAGAGCTCAATTTTGGCGGAAGTGACCTCCTCTTCGATCTTGTCTTTGACGAGCTTTGAAATGCCCTGGGCGGTCTTGCGCCGCATCTTATCCGGTCCGGCCATATTGCCCAATTCCTTGAGCACAGCACCGGCCACGTGATCCCCCTCCAAATCACCCAAATTCAGAGGATCCCTTCCGCCCCGCCCCATATTCAACCGGGCATTGCTGCTGCGCCGCGAAAAGCTGTAGAGCAAAATGCCGGTGGCTTGTGCCAGGATCACGGTGATGAGAATAGCGGTTACCCGGCTGCGGGCTCCGTCCGGATCATTTTGCTTTGCGGCAATAACGGGCGGGGCAAAGACAACCCCGACCATCAAAGCAATCCACAATAGTTTGAGAATCTTGCGTTGCGACATGGGCTTTCCTATTCGGGACGCGCTCCTATCATGTAGAAGTCGTTTTCTTCCCGGTTGTCGTAATCCCCGTTAATGATGCGTTCGGAGCCCTCGACTCCCTCTTGGATTGTCACATAAGCTCCAGGACGGCCTGTGTAGGCCTCTGCAACGAAAAACGGCTGCGTTAAATAGTTCTGTAACATTCGCGCGCGCTGATAGAGCGTGCGGTCCGACTGCGAGAGTTCGTCAATCCCGATGACCGACACAATGCGCTGAAGTTCCTCGTATTTCTGAAAGATGCGGATAATTTCCTGCGCGATTTCGTAGTGGTGCGACCCCACAATGTCCGGGTCCAGATTGGAGGAGGAGGACTGCAGCGGATCGATTGCCGGGTAAAGACCTAACTGAATGCGTTCGCGCGAGAGAACCATTAAGGACTCCAAAAAGCTGTAGAGCGCGACAACCGCGGGGTCGGTCAGGTCGTCGGCGGGAACGTAAACGGCTTCCAAGGATGTAATGGAGCCGCCGCCGTCCTTGCTGGTACGAATCCGCTCGTGAAATTCACTGGCCTCGGCGATCATGGTGGGCTGGTAGCCGGTTTCGGAAGGAACGCGGCCCAATAGCGTCGAGATTTCCGCCCCTGCCTGGATAAATCGGAAAATATTGTCCACAAAGAGAAGCACATCCTTGTTTTCGCGCTGGATGGACTCCGCGAGGGTGACCCCGGTCATTGCCACGCCGAAGCGGGCGCCCGGGGGTTCGTTCATCTGGCCGTAAACCATCTGAACCTTGGAGAGCAGTTCGTGCTCCTTCATGTCCAGGTAAAGCTCATTTCCCTCGCGAATTCGCTCCCCCACCCCGGCAAATACGCAGGCGCCGCGATGGCGCTTGACTACGTGGTGGATGAGTTCGAGTGTCAAAACACTTTTGCCCAGGGCGGCGCCTCCGAGGATTCCGTTTTTGGAACCCTTGACGAGCGGGAAAAGGATATCAATGATCTTGATTCCGGTTTCCAGGACCTCAGTGCGGGCTTCGTCCACTTGCTTTTGGGTGACGTTCGTTCCCGGGAGGGCGCGCCGTATTGGCCGTGTTTGCTGCGCATCAATGGGCCCCTGCCGGTCATAGGGTTGCCCGACCACGTTAATAACCCGGCCGTACATACATTCCCCTATGGGAACGTCTATGGTCTTTCCCATAGCACGGGCCTCGGAATTTCTCTGCACATCGAGAGTGGAGTTCATGCAGATACAGCGCGCCCTGTGGCCGGGCAAATGCTCCGCAACCTCGAGAATGACCAGCCGGCCCTCCGGGGTGTTGAATTCAATCACATCGTAAACACTGGGCAGTTCCTCACCCGACCGGAATTTCACGTCCACAACCGGGCCCTGGACCGCGACCACCTTGCCGATGGAACCTGCTCGCTGTGCTCTGCTGCTGTTTGGGGAGCTCATGATTTTTCTCCAAATACCACGCGTGCGCCGAAAAGTTCTCTCATATTCTGATCAATAATTTCGTGCTTCTTACGGAAATACTCCAGACGCAGTTTGCCTGCCCTGCGCTCCAGCTCCTGCTCACTGCCCTCCAAGTGCGCGGCCCGGGCACCGAGCTCAGCCAAGCGGGACAAACCCATGGCTTCATAGAGCCGTTGTCCCAACCACAGGTAGACTAAATATTCCACCATTGACCCCAGGCTGGATTCGATCAGGCAATGACCGAACTCCCGGTGGGCCGTTTCTTTGCCTCCGCTTGCCCATGCCGTGCAGGGCAACACAGGCAAAATACTGATACGCTGCTGGGTAAAGGAAATCGCCCTGGAATAAACCACTTTCAAAGAGCCGATTTGCTTGCGCAATGCGAGATCCATGGCGTAATCGCGCACCTGCAGCGCTTGCCCCAGACGTTTGTCATCGTCCACACCCGGGAATCCAATCACAGAGAATCCGCGTTCAGCCGCGTAACGCTGTCCGCGTTCGCCGACCACAATCAAGGTCCCGTTTCCGTCCCCCATTTGGTCGAGCGCAGTTAGGATCACCTGAAGATTCATGCCCCCGAGCAATCCCTGGTCGGATGTGATGGCAATGACACCGGCCGGGGCGCCTTCCACCACAAACGGATGTTTAATCAATTTGGGATCCATCAGGTCAAAGAAACTCTCTATGGCGGTTGAAAAAGCGTCGTACTGCCGGTACTGCTCTTCCAAGGCCAGGAACTGGGCCGTGGCAATGCCCTTCATCACGCCCAGAATGGACTTGAGGTCTGAATTGAAATCCATTTCTTTCTTGACCTGGGTTACGGACGGCATAGCGGCTTATTTCTCCTTTGGACTCCAACCGGGTACATAACGCTTGGCGCCTTCGACGATCTTCTCCTTCATCTGGTCGGTGAGCTTTTGTGAATCCCGCATCTCCTGCAACATTTGCGGGTACCATTCGCGCATACGCAGCGGAAAATCGTCTTTAAAGCGCTTTTTTTCTTCGTCGGAAAGCTCATCCATCACCCCCTGATTCCAGGCATGAAGCAAAACCACTTGCTCCTCAATGGGCACGGGGGAAGCCTTACCCTGGACAAAAATCTCAGAGAGGGCGGAACCGCGCTTGATGCGCGCCGCTGCATCCGCGGACAGGCTCGACCGCAACTGAGTGCTCTTCAGGAGGTCCTGATACAGGAGGTGTTCCAAACGGATCCGGCCGGAAACCTCTTTCATGGACTTCCATTGCCCCTTGGAACCGATACGGGAGACTGAAAGGCCCAGATCGATGGCCGGCTTCTGGCCCTTGTTGAAGAGCGGGGTGCTCATGTAAATTTGCCCGTCTGTCATGGAAATGAGATTGGTGGGGATAAACCCCGTGACATCTCCCTGCAAAATGTCGCAAATAGGCAGGAAGGTCATGCTGCCGCCGCCGAATTCCGGCGCCAAGCAGGCAGCTCTTTCGACGAGCTGTGAATGGATATAAAAGATGTCTCCGGGATAGGCCTCACGGCCCGGGGCGCGTTCCATGAGGAGGGAAAGTTGGCGGTAGACCCAGGCGTGTTTGGTCAGATCATCCAGCACCATCAAGACATGCTTGCCCCGGCGCATGAAGTACTCACCCAAGGCTGCTCCTGTATAGGGAGCCAAGTACTGCTCTCCGGCGGAAGTGGAAGCAATCCCGCTGACCACAATGCTGTATTCCATGGCCTCATTTTCGTGCAGGAGCTGAAGGACTTTGACCAGTGTGGAGTAAGGCTTGCCGATGACGCAATAAATACAAATGGTTTCGCGGCCCTTCTGGTTCAGGACCGCGTCCAAGGCGATGGTGCTCTTGCCTGTCATTTTGTCGCCGATCAGGAGCTGCCTCTGCCCGCGTGCCACGGCCATGGCCGCGTCCACCATGCGCGTTCCCATTTCCATGGTTTCGTGCACGGGCACGCGTTCCATGATTTCCGGAGCATCTCCGAAAACCGGGAGGTCCCCTTTGGATTCGACCGGCCCCTTGCCGTCAGCCGGTTCCCCGAGCGCATTGACCACACGGCCCAGGAAATTGTCTCCAACCGGCACCCGGAAGGAGCCTCCCTTGTTGTAGACCTCGTCACCGGCCCTCAACTCTCCCTTGACGCCGAAGGCCAGGATCTGGACATCCTCTTCGGTAAAGCCCATGACCATCCCTTGGGTGCCGTTACAGAACTCCACCAATTGTCCGTTGAGACAGGACGGCAAACCCACCGCGCGCACAATGCAGTCGCGCACGGATTTGACATGCCCCACCTCCCGCACATCAAAGGACGGTTCTATGACTTGGAATCTATTCTGTGACACGTTTTGCATGGCTCGCTGTCTCTCTGAGGCGATGGGACAAGGTTCCGTCCATGACAAGACTCCCGATTTGAAGGCAAAATCCGGCCACTGCGCTGGAATCCACCTCTTGTTTGATCTGTACATCCGGGCCCATCTTCTCCTTCAACTTCGCTTCCAGCGCCTTGAGTTCTTTGTCTTCTAAAGCAAAGGCAGTCCGGACAAGCACTTTATTCACGCCTTCCTCCAACCGCATCTCATCCAGCCGGGAAAACCCGTTCTTGAGCAGCTCTGCGGTCCAGGAACGGTGGGCCGGCAAGCGGAGCTCCTCGGGCAGGGCAGCCTCCACCAAATCGCAGGCGCGCTCCAGGGCGCGGTTCTCAGCCTCATTGTCCAGCTCCTGTTTTAGGGACTCGGCTGTGGCCAAGGCCTTTGTCATAATGACCTCAGCCTCGTCTTGGGTTTGCTGCAGAAGTTTTTCCGCAGTCTGCCGTGCATCGTCCTCTGCCCTTTCCTTCAGCTCTGCGGCCTCTGCACTGGCTCTCTTAATGCTCTCGTCATAATTTCTTTCCGCCTCTTCAATCCGGGCAACGAGTTCTTCTTCTTTGCGCTGATAGTCCTGGCTGAGGTTGGTGAGGTGTTCTGTGGCGCTGCTCACGTTGCGCCGGAGAATGCTGCGCAGTACGACGACAAGGCCTCCGAAAAGCAGCGCCTGAAGGATGAGGAGTAAGACCAGTGGCATTTCGACCTCCTAAGCCGCAAATAACTGCCAGATCACCAGCAGTGCAATAATCCCCAGGGCCTCGGCAAAGACCAGGGTGATGGTCATTGCAGTGAGAATCTTGGGGGCTGCGGACGGGTTTCGACCCAGGGCATTGATGCTGGCAAAGGCCGCAGCGGCCATGACCATGGTCGGGGCCAAGAGCGTGAGTGCAAATGCCAGAATCAGCGCGATATTGCGTCCCATCCGATCGCCTTTCGACAAAAAAACCCTACCAAACGGTAGGGTTACGCAGTCAATCCGCGAGTCCACTTCGATAGCCCCGCTGCCCGCCAAGCCGGTCGCGACCTATGTTGCGCTTGGGGAGGGCCGGTGACTTTGCGCCCCCCGGTTTCCCGAGGTTTGCCCGTTCGGTGGCCTGCTCACAACCTATTATTATTACTACACTTCACTATATCACACAGCGGTTCAAAATTCAAGGGAGCAGAGCAGGATGGAATAAAGAGAAAGACCTCATTATAAAGTACTTTACAATTACGGTCTTTTGTAAGTGGCTGGATTTAAATGTGTTATAATTTTCGCTCAAAATCCGTCTCCACGACCAAGGTGACCTCGTCGTTGAGCACCTTGGCTATGCCGCGCCGGATCGCAAAGGGCTGTTCGTCCACTACGAGGGTACCTGAGAGGAGGCGGGAGAGAAGGGGGCGGTGGAAGCGGGCAATCTCAAAGACCCCGGATTCCCCCGGACAGATGACCCGGGTGGCCTGGCCCTGGAAAAGCGTTCGCTGGAGATCCACCACAGTTACTTTCAGCATGAGGACTACGGCCCTCCTTCAGGCCCGCCCTTGTCTTCCCCCGGGAAATCGAACTGCTTCATGCTGGTCACGTCCCCTGCGGCCCGCGCCCGGCGGTGCCAGGTCAGGAAGAACTGGCCTCCCAGAAGGGCAATAAAGATCATGATGAGGAAGATGACCATCCAGGTGGTGGTTGTGGACGGGGCATCGGACTTGAGTTCCGATTCTTCAAGCATTTCCGGAACGGGCGGACCGCCGGTAAAGGAAATCAGCTTCTCCATGCGGGCCAGGTCCTCTTCGATGGCTTCGAGCACCAAATTGGCGCGCCGGAAATTCCCGATGCGCTGCTTTCGGGTCAGGGTTTCGTCTGCCTGGTCTGTGACGATCTTATCCAGCCGCTCAAAGATACTCTCAGCAATTTCCTTCCCGGTCTCGTAATACTCGGTTTCCTCCAGACGGCTGAGGATCAGTTCCGTGTAGTTGCGGAGCTTCAGGATCTCCCCGTCCGCCACATACCAAACATCCTCTACGATGACTTCAAAGACGCGGGTCTCCTTGGGTTTGAGTTCGACACCTTGGCTGTATACGTAGTACATGTTCTGCTCGTCGTCGTACTCGAGCGAGAGACCGCCGTCGTCGATAATATGCTCTGGGCCGACTTCTGTGGGAAGGTAAATCTTAACAGGAGTGACTTGCGGTTTGGTAGCGGACGGATTAACCGCGACCACCTTCATGCTTACAGGTTCTCTCGCCTCCCCCGCTTCCTGCGCCTGTGCGGTGACATTCCAGCCGCCCAGAAGCAGAGCACCGGCGAGAACCCACGCCAGGTGTCTCATCCCCAACCTCCTAAGATGGTGTGTGTGTCCCGACCCGCCACGCTTTGTGGCGGGGAAGGGATCTTTGTCACGCTTATTCAAAGAGGACATGCACGACGGGGTCATCCACGCCGCCCAGCTTGTTCTCCATTATAAGCTGCATGACCTCACTTGCACCCTGAATCTTTTCAGACTTGCGGCGGATATCCGTGATGGACTCCGAGTTTTCGATGGCCGTTCCGATAATTGAACTGAAGTCAAAACCTTCCTCGCCGGCCAAGGCATTCAGCTTATCGGAGATCTCGGTGATCTGGTTGGAGAGGCGTTCGCCCGAACCGCCCTCCTCAGCCGCCTTCTTGGGCAGCTGGGCCACGGTGCTCTTCAATGCTTCAAGCGCTCCGCCGATATCTCCGCCTCTACCCAGCATGAATTCCACCGAGCGGATGGCACTCAGGGCATCCTGGGCCACTTCCTTGGCACCGAGCCCGGAGGAAATCAATCCCTGCAAGGACGTGAGGGAGGTGGATTCCACGATAAAGACATCCGTTTCCGTGGTGCCGGTTAAAGTTTCAACCACTGTCATCGTAGCCGGCTTACCGGGTTTGAAGTCTTCCTGGCGAATCTCCTCTATCGTGAATTCATAGAGCTCTGTGGAACCCGCCACGAGTTGCATGATTTGATCGTCCACAACCGCTTGGTCTTCGAAGTCCTTGATCGTAATCTTCGGCTGCCATCCGAGCTGGCCGCGGAATCGAATCTGCATCTTGTCTCCGATGAGAACTGAATTCGGAGCCAGGATACGGCCAGGCGCGACATCACAGAAGACTGCCCCGGACTCCAGACTTCCGGTTTCGGGTTCATTGACGATGACGGTGAATGCTTGTCCTGGCGCAAACTCGGTAGTCAGGATTCTCTCGATTGTAAACGAGTACAGTCCTGGTTTGCCTTCTACCGGGCTCATGATTTCTTCCTCGTAGATGCTATTGCCGTCTTCGTCCAGAATATCCATTACCGGCTGCAAGTCTGGAAGGTTTCGGTACTGGAATGTTGCGGGACTGCCGGTGATCACACTTTGAGGCAGCAGAAGTTGGGCAGCCTGCCGGATGGCGATTTCCTCAAGCGTGTGAGCTGCTTCCTGGGCGTTGTCGGCTGCCAGTTCCAATTCGGCCGCAGAGGCTGTGTTTCGATCCGCCGCCTCTTCCAAGCTCGTAATAGATACCTGGACATCCTGTTGGAACTGATCCAGAGTGTCTTCGATCGCTTGCTGGCCCTCCTCCAGTTTGACTTTGACTTCATCGACAATGTCGTCCCTGGCTTCGGACAAGCTGATATCCAGTTTCGAGTTCACCGTATCCGCCACTTGCTGGAGAGAGGCCGCTTCCGTGATGCTGAAGGTGGTCGGCGTATTGAAGATACCGCCGCTGGCCAGTTCAGTCGTAGACACCAACTGATAGGTCTTGCCCGAGACCAGACCCGTCGGCGTGCCCCAGGTATGTTTAAAGAAGCCCAGGCCATCCGGCACGAGGTCCGTGTCATTCATGAGCACAAGGCCGCCGTCATAGATATTGATTTCGTTACTGACCGGCCCCGGAACTGCGGAACCGTCGCGAGTCAGGATGGATTCAACGGTCAGCGTGTCGGACGAGGCATCATAGGCAACCGTGATTTCGTCCTTCCAAATATGGACGACGTTGGTTTCCATGAACTCCTGGACGGTCTTGTCCGAATCCGCCACATAATTCACGGCGCGGTCTCCGTACTCCACGCGGCTCCAAGTCGCCTGCCATGCGCCATACGGAGTATCATGGGTGATCGGCGAAAGAATGCCGCCCTGAATCCAGCCGCTGGTACAAGACACGCTCATTTGATCGAGATGCTTGTTGGTCAGAAGGTCACGCATCTCCCAGGTGATGGAGTAATAGTCAATCGTGAAGTCAGCAGGGGTGGAGTCCCATACATCTGGGTCACTGGAGTCAACGACACGCACACGGGTCGTGGTGTTCCGGTCATCCGGAACGATCCAGTTGTAGAAGCCGTTGTTCACGATATCCTCGGCAAAGGTTTGAGC
>JAFGIU010000091.1 GCA_016929445.1 Candidatus Omnitrophota bacterium | reverse complement strand
CTTCAAGGGCTTGCCTCAAGGCCTGAGAAATTCAATTCATGCGGGGCTCAAAGGTCTGTGTCCGGATGGGGGGCCGAGCAATCGCACGCGTTCTGCCAAGCTGAAGCGGTTTTTGGAGGCCGCGGAGATGCCCTTGGCCTTCAGATACCAGCATTGGGTTGGGGGCTGGCCCGAGTCCCTGAAACCTGAGCTCTTTAGCGCTGAGTTTTTTGCTCAAGTGCGGCAGGTGGATCCTGTTGGATGGCTCCAGGCCCGGTTTGACGCGGCAGGGACGGGCGATATTCTCAATGCCACACTTTATGTGGACGCGACGACCTATTTGCCTCACGATTTGCTGGTGAAGGTTGATATTGCGAGTATGTGCCACTCGCTGGAGGCGCGGGCACCCTTCTTGGACCACAAGGTAGTGGAGTTTGCCGCGCAGTTGCCTTCGGCCTATAAGAGAAGTCTGCGGTTGAATAAACTGCTGCTCAGGCGGCGTTACGCGAAATTTCTGCCCAGGATCGTGTGGGAACACCCCAAGACCGGCTTTGCGATTCCTCTGGGGCATTGGCTAAGAGGAGAGTTAAAACCCCTGGTGGAGGATTTGATTTTTTCCGAAAGTTTTGCAGCCCGCAAACTCTTTAATCCGGATTTCATCAAGTTTGTCGTCAAGGCCCATTTAGATGGGCGCGCGGATTACAGTGCGCGCATTTGGTCCTTGGTGACTCTGGAAATGTGGTTCCGTCAATTTGTGGATTGCGGGGCCAAGGCCGAGGCGGTGCGGGCATGAGCTTTTTGCTTCGCTTGTGGAGAGGGAGTTGTCTCGTGGCGGCGCTTAGGGCTATTTTCTTCCCGCCTGCAGGGCAATGGATGCAAAGCAGCAAGTTGATGAGCGGTTTAAGTTGGCTGCGGTGCGGTATCCTGACATTTGGACAAAGTGGAAAAGCCTTTCTGTTTCAAGGAAGCCGGATAAGACAGGCGGGGACCACTCTGAAGGGCACGCTGTCCCGGACTACCTGCAAGCAGGCCGGTGTATTCTTGTTGTCCTTTACCGTTACATGGGGCGGGTTTAAGGGGGTGAACGCCGGGCTTAGCATGAGTCTCGGACTTTTTTTGCTGATTCTTCTTGTTGGGGAAATTCTTCTTTGTACACAGTCCGGGTCGCTGAGCGCATTTGCCTCAAGGAGCTGGTTGCTGAACGTTATCTTGGGTGAAAGCCCGGGTGAAGGAGAGGATACTGGCCGATATGAAACTCATTGATGCGAACGGAAAGCTATTCGGGAAGGTCAATTTGTTTGATGCCATTGTGGTGGGACTCTTGCTTGTGGGGATTCCCGCAGGGCTGGTGTCCCACAAACTCATGGCCAAGAGGCGGGCTGAGTCCATTGCCTCGAAGCATTACACGGAGATGGTGTTGGACGTGGCCATTTTTGACCTTCAGGAGGATGACGTGCATTGGCTGCGGCCCGGTCTGAAGGGATACGACTCAGTCGGGAGAAAGACCTCCGAAATTCTGGAGCTCGGCAAGGCGCAGTTATCGCGCTATCCCTTATCATTGGGTAAGCTTGTGGAAATAGAACACCTGGACCAGGGGAGATACGAGGTCCCTGCCCGGATCCGAATCGCCGGGCGTGTGACTTGGGGCGAATTTGCTTACGACCAGCAACCCCTCAAGATGCTGTACCCTTTTAACCTTGTGATCGAGGGGCGGAATTTGAAGGCCCGGATCCTGGGTTGGGATGTGGTCGCCCCGCTTCAGGAAAACGAGCGATGGATTACGGCTGTTGTGCAGTGGAAAGGCGCCACCCCCGAGATTGTGCCCATGATTAAGGTAGGGGATGTATCCAGGGATATCCAAGGCCGGCGCACAGGAGAGATTGTCTCAATACTTCAAAGAGAATATCTGATGCGCAGTCCCAATGTGTTTGTGAACACAGAAGGACAAGTTGTGGCCAATAGAGACCCGGCGACCTGGAGTGCGGTTGTGGCGATCAATTTGTTGTGCAGTCGGACGGCCAATGGATGGACTTACCAAGACGAGGATGTGCGGGCCGGTGAAAATATGGAGTTCATCACTTCGGATTACATCTATCGAGGCACAATTCTGCATTCTTTTCCCAGCGATGACACCAGTCTTTCGGAGCTCGAGAAGCTGGATTATGCCTCCCTTTCGGAATGGATGGTCGTGCTTGTCCAGTGGGATGATCTGGTGCCGGATATCCTATCTCTCGTAAAGGAGGGCGACCGGACTTTTGATATGGAGGGGAATAATGTCGGGGAACTGGTCTCCCTGGTCCAGAGACGAATGCAGCTCAAGGATCCAAATGTCATTGTAGACGAGGAAGGCCAAATGGCCGTTTCTCCCGCCTCTGTTGTTTGGCGAACGGTGGCAGTGCTCCGGCTGTTTTGCCGGCGTAATAATCAGGGCTGGGTTTTTCAAGGCAAGGATGTGCGCGCGGGGTCGCCGCTTGAATTCTTTACCAAAGAATATGTCTATCGCGGGGTGGTTCTTCGAGCCGTGCCTGAGGATCAACTCGGAAAAGACGAACTGCTTATGCTGCGGGCCCAGGCGGAGAATCCGAGATTCATGAAAGCGCGGCTGAGATGCTTTCAGGTGCTTCCGGAGATAGCCGGCGCAATTAGATCCGGAGATGTTGAGAAGACGACGGCCGGCGTCTTCCGCGGGGCGAAACTCCTGGAACTCAGTTCCAATATTCCGCAACCCCAGGATTCCGCGTATATTGGGCCCGGTATGCAGCAGTTTAATGGGCGCATGAGAGAGATTGAGGTCTGGGTGGAGATGCCTTTTCCCCAAGAAAGCGATCTGCTGTTCTTTCAATCCGATCGACTTAGGATCGGCACAGTGCTGTCGCTTTGCTTTGAAGACTATGAATTGACCGGGACGGTTGTCGAGATCGTGAGACCCAGCGGGGAGAGTTCCTGAGTTGGACTCCATCCGGGTCCTGCGAATCATCGCCCGGCTCAATGTGGGCGGGCCGGCCATTCACACGACTTTGCTGTGTGACGAGATGGCCTCCCTGGGCTATGAATCGGTTCTGGTTGTGGGGAGTCTGGATGCGGGGGAAGCGGACATGTCGGACCTGGGTGCCGGGCGCCGCTTTAGGCTGGAGCGCATTCCGGAACTTGTCCGGCCGATCTCTCCCTGGAAGGATCTCAAAGCTTTTTTCCGGATCCTGGCCCTGTTCTTGCGCGAGCGGCCTCACATTGTGCACACGCACACGGCCAAGGCCGGCGCCTTGGGCCGTGCAGCCACCGTGGTCTATCGCTTGCTCAACCGCTTGAGGCCGCATCCGGGGCCCAGGCCCCTCCTTGTGCACACCTTTCACGGGCACGTTTTAGAGGGCTATTTCGGGCGTGTCCGGGGCGCATTTTTCCTGTCGATCGAACGCATCCTGGCCCTGTTTACGGACCGTCTCTTGGTCGTGAGCCCGGAGATCGGGGCGGACCTGCAGCGCCTGGGCGTGGGGCCGGCTGCCAAGATAAGGGTGGTGCCGCTCGGCCTGGACTTGGCACCCTATCTGAAGTGCGAACCTCTGAGCCAGGCCTTGGCCCAAGAGCCTTTGCGCGTGGGGCTTGTGGGCAGGATGGTGCCGATCAAGCAGCACGAGGTCTTTTTGAGGGCGGCGGCTCATTGTCTCAAGTGCTTGACACCAATGACGATAGAATTTACCCTAGTCGGCGATGGTTTGTTGAGGCAGGAGCTTGAGACGCTGGCTTTCGAGTTGGGGATCGGTCAATCGGTGCGATGGCTGGGTTGGCGCAGGGACTTGCCTGAAATCTACGCCACACTGGACATCGTGGCCCTGAGCTCCGACAATGAGGGAACGCCCGTTTCTTTGATTGAGGCCTTGGCCTCTGCCCGGCCCGTGGTGTCCACGGATGTGGGCGGGGTGCGTTCCTTGTTGGGGGAATTGGGGGCCGTAAGTCCCGGTGCAGGGCATTGGGCCGAGGGGGCGCACGGATTTTTGGTCGGTAAAGGAGATTGGAAGGCCTTGGGAGAGGCCTTGGCTTATCTGCTTCAAGATCGGGGCAAGGCAAGGAGTATGGGATTGCAGGGGCGTGAGTACGTGAGACACGCTTACAGCAAGGAACGTCTTGCCCGGGACATGCACACCAGTTACCAAGAACTCAAGAGGGGAGTGTAGGCCAGTGAGAGCACTCATTACAGGCGGTGGTGGATTTATCGGATCTCACCTGAGCGAACTTTTGTTGCGCGAAGGTCATTCAGTGACGGCACTCGATAATTTTACGACCGGAAGACAGGAGAACCTAAAGGTTCTCAAAGAGAACCCGGACTACCGGCTGGTGGTGGGCAGTGTTCTCAATGAAAATCTGATGGACAAGCTGGTCGATGAATGCGATGTGGTGTTCCATCTTGCGGCTGCGGTGGGCGTGGAGCTCATTATCAAGAAGCCGCTGGAGTCCTTGACCACCAATATCCGGGGTTCCGAAATTGTCCTGGAGATGGCCCACCGCTACCAAAAGAAGATCCTCATTACTTCCAGTTCCGAAGTCTACGGGAAGAATACGGATGTTCCTCTCAGGGAGGACCAGGACCGGGTTTTGGGTTCTGCCCTGAAGACCCGCTGGAGCTATTCCTCCTCCAAAGCTATTGATGAGATTCTCGCCTATTGCTACTGGAAAGAAAAAGGGCTGCACACGGTGATTGTGCGGTTGTTCAACACGGTGGGCCCCCGCCAGAGCGGTTCTTACGGCATGGTCGTGCCGCGTTTTGTGAGCCAGGCGATTAAGGGGCAGGATATCGAGGTGCACGGAGACGGCACCCAGTCCCGCTGTTTCCTGCATGTGAAGGATGTGGTGGCCGCGCTTTATAAGATGATCCAAGTGCCCGATGCCCCCGGGCAGGCCTTTAATCTGGGGAGCCAGGAAGAGGTTTCCATGCTGGAGCTGGCTGATAGGGTGGTCAGGCTGGCAGGGAGCAGTTCCAAGGTGGTGCTCATCCCCTACGAGCAGGCCTATGAGGAAGGGTATGAGGATATGCCGCGGCGCGTTCCGGATACGACCAAGATCAGGAATTTAATTGGTTTTCAACCGACAATGAGTCTGGATGAGATCATCCAGGATGTGATTGACTACATGCGATCTTAATGGAAGAGATCATCCGATACCTGCTGGCGGGCGGGCTCTCGTTTGGGGTTTCCATTCTGCTGACCCCGTGGGTCCGCCTTTATGCCCTCCAAAAGCGACTGGTTGCCCGTCCTAAAAACGAGCGCTGGTCCACCCGCTATGTGGCTCTCTTTGGCGGGGTCGCCATTTTTGCGGCCACAATTCTTTCGGTTCTGGTTTGGGCCCCTTGGTCCCGCAGTGTGCTCGGATATCTTTTGGCCGCCAGCACGATTTTTATTTGGGGGCTTTTGGACGATATCTATCACTTTCGTCCGCATACCAAGATCCTGGGGCAGATCATCGCCGCTTGCATCTTGATTGCCTTCGGGATAGTGGTGGAAATCTTTCCTCATCCCATGGTCGCCATCCCGCTGACAATCTTCTGGGTTGTTGCGATTACCAATGCCTTTAACCTTCTGGACAATATGGACGGCTTAGCCTGCGGGGTGGCCGCGATTTCAGCGATTTCCCTGGTGCTTTGCTCGTCGGTTCTGGGAAATTTGGGTGTGGCCCTGATTGCCGCGGCCTTGGTCGGCGCTTGCCTGGGCTTTCTTCCTTACAATTTTTCGCCTGCCCGGATTTTCATGGGGGATGCGGGTTCTATGTTTTTAGGATTGACTCTGGCTGCGGTTTCGATCCACGGGACTTGGGCGCACGCATCGAACCTGCTTGTGGTTCTCATAGTGCCTGTGTTGGTTCTGGGGGTGCCCATTTTCGATACGGCCTTTGTCACGATTATGCGCAAAGCCCATGGTGTGCCCATTAACCAAGGCGGAAAGGACCACACCTCCCACCGGGTTGTATTCCTGGGGATCTCCGAGAAAAAGGCAGTACTGCTTTTCTACCAGCTATCCGCGATTTTGGGCGGAGTCGCCTTCTTGGTGGTTCGATTCGGAGTGCATGCCAGCGCGTTGCTGACTGTGGCGGTGCTTGCGGGCCTGGTGCTTTTTGGGATTTTCTTGAGTCAACTCCCGATTTATCACAAGGCTCGAGTGGCGGAAACCGGGCAGCGCCGCGGAGGTGGAGGAGTACTCCTCAACACCTTTGTGATGCACAAGCGGCGCATTGCAGAGCTTCTGTTGGACCTGACACTCATCGGTGTCGCCTATTATACGGCGCATCTTTTGCGTTTCGAGTCGGGTATGGGGGAGGCCCAGGTCAGTTTCCTGATGCAGACTTTTCCTGTGATCCTTCCGATCCAGCTGACTTGTCTTTTTATGATGGGCTTGTACCGGGGATTTTGGCGTTATGCCGGGCTGACGGAAATGGTGGACATCTTTAAAGGCGTGGGCTTGGGAACTCTCCTCATTGCCGTGGGGGTTTTCCCTTGGAGAGCCTCGCAGGGATTTTCGGTGTCGGTTTTGGTTATTTACAGTCTCTTACTCTTTGTGCTCCTGTCCATCTCACGCACTGCGTTAAGATTATTCGGCGAAAACGTGGTCGACGCCCTTCAATCGGGGGAGAAGCGCGCCATTATCTTCGGGGCCGGGGATGCGGGCGAGATTCTTTTGCGGGAACTCCGAAAAAACCGGAATCTACGTTACCGGCCGGTTGGATTTATTGATGACGATTTGAGCAAAGTCGGACGCCGCATCCATGGTGTGCCGATTTTGGGGAGCCGCCACACGCTCCGGCATTACGTGCAGCAGCATGGAGTGGATGAGGTCTTTGTGGCAATTCCCTCGCTGGACGCCGGCCATTTGCGGGAGATCATCACTTTGTGCGAAGAGGCCGGGGTCCCCTACCAGGAGATGAGCGGACTCCTATAATTCTATGAAATGGTCTATCCCTTTTTTTTCTATTCAACGGGCATTAGGGTTATGTCTTTGCCTGCTCATACTCTTTCTTCCCTTCTCTAAAGCGGCGATTGAGATCTTTGCGTCCTTGGCTTTCGTTCTGGCTGCGGCGGGGCTTTTTGCCAAGCAGGAAAGGCCCGCCGCGCTAAAGGATTCCCGGTTCCGGGTTGTCCTGGTTATTGTCGGGGCCTATGTGATGTGGATGCTTCTTTCTGCCGTGTTGAGCGCGGATCCTGCCCACAGTTTCCGGGTTTTGGTGAGCAAGTATCTGGAGGATATCGGGATCTTTTTGGTGATGGCCGTGTTCCTTGCAGACAAGGGGCGGCGCCGGACTTGGTTCAGAGTTCTTTTGCTGAGCAGTCTGGTTTTGTGGCTGGATTGTATTTGGCAGTTCTTCACGGGCCATGACTTGCTCCGGCACTATGCTTTGGAGGCCGGCCGGTTGACCGGAACCCTCAAGATGCCGAATGACTTGGCAGCTTATGCCTGTGTCCTGGCCCTGGTTTGGCTGGCGGTTGTCCTGTTTGGCAAGGGGGCGCGCCGCTACTGGGCCATTCTCCCTGCATTGATAGGCCACCTTGTTTTGCTGGCGACTTGGACGCGCGGGGCCTGGGTGGGATGGTTTGCGGGACTTCTTCTCCTTTTGGCTTTGCGGGGCCGGAAGGTCCTGATCAGCGCTCTGGGATTCTTAGCGGCCCTGCTTTTCTTAATGCCGTTGACGGTTCAGGAGCGTCTGTTTTCGGCATTTATGGCCTCAGCGCCGGAAAATGATCTGCGCCGTGCTTTGTGGAGCGCGAGCGTGGCCATGATCCGGGACAGCCCTTGGACCGGACAGGGGCTGGGAGTCTTTATGGCCCGTGTCCAGGATTTTCTGCCGCCGGGCGATCACTATATCAGCTATGCCCACAATTGCTATTTGCAGACTGCTGCGGAGATCGGATTAGCCGGACTTATCCTGTTTTCGGTGTTGTTGGCTTGGGTGCTGGTGCAGTCGCTTCGCTTGTGCTTGCGTCAAGGGCGTGCACCCGCACCGGCTGAGGCGGGAATTCTGAGCGGGGTCCTGGCTTTCTGTTTGCACAGCGCAACCGACACCAATCTTTACTCTTTGAGTCTGGCCATGCTTTTCTGGATATTGCTGGGATACCTGCTGGCGGCCACACTGGACACAGAAAAGGAGGAGCGGAATCCTGGATAAGATTCTTACGCGCGGAGCTCCCCGTATCCTTCTGGCCAATCCCTTTGGGATCGGGGATGTACTCTTCAGCACTCCGGCTGTGAGGGCCTTGCGCGAGGTCTTTCCCGAGGCGTATATCGCCTATGTGTGCAATGGCCGGGCCGAATCCGTTTTGCGCCATAATCCGCACTTGGACCGGGTTTTTGTGATTGAAAAAGATGAATACCGGTCCCTGTACCGGCGCTCCAAATGGGCCTTTATCAAGGCCTTTGGCCGGCAATTGCAGGAGTTGCGCAGATGCCGTTTCAACTACTTGGTGGATCTATCCTTAGGGGATCGATACAGCTTGGGTGCCTTGCTCATGGGTATCCGGAAACGGGTGGGCTTTGACTTTAAGGGAAGGGGACGTTTCCTCACAACGCGTTTACCGATCAGCGGATACCACGATAACCATGTGGTAGAATACCTATTTAAACTTTTGCGGGAGGTGGGAATTGAATGCACTCCCGGCCCCTTGGAGTTCCAGCTCACGGACGAGGAAAGTGCTCAGGCCGCAGAACGGCTCAGGCAGGGGGGCTTGGACCTGAAGCAGAAGCTTGTGGTATTGATCCCGGGCGGGGGCGCAAGCTGGGGCGAAAACGCACATATTCGAAGGTGGTCTCCTGAGCGATTTGCCGCAGTGGGGGACCGGCTCTGTGAGAAAGGCGGCCGCCAGCTTCTTCTTCTGGGGGATTCGCGAGACCAGCCTGTTACGGAGGCAGTGGAGCGGGCGCTCAAGGTACCGGTGTTAAACCTCTCTGGTCATACAGCGCTTCGTGAATTCGCGGCCATTCTTTCCCACTGTGAACTGGTTGTCTGCAATGATGGAGGACCGCTGCATATTGCAGTCAGCCAAGGGGTGAAGACCGTGTCCTTGTTTGGTCCGGTGGATGACCGGGTTTACGGGCCTTATCCGAAATTGGAGGATAGGCATCGTGTAGTGCGCATGGACCTGGAATGTCAGCCTTGCTACCACCAGTTCAAAATGCCCCCCTGTCCTTACGAGCTCCGTTGTCTTCGTGAGTTGTCGGAGGATGAGGTTGTGAACGCTGCCGAAGATCTGCTCTCATGAAGCCCTTTCACGGTGTCCAGCGAATTTTGGTGATCCGCACGGACCGGCTCGGGGACCTGTTGCTGAATATCCCCGCGGTTAGGGCTTTGAGGCAGTCCTATGCCAACGCCTATCTGGCTATGTTGGTGCAGCCGCACTTGCGCGAGGTGGTGGATACCAATCCGGATGTGGATGAAGTCATAGAGTACGACAAGAATGGCTCCGAAAGGAGTTGGGGCGCGACCTTAGCCATGGCATGGCAGCTTCGCCTCAAGCGCTTTGACATGGTGGTTATCCTCAACCCGTCCAAGCGCTCGAATATTCTGGCCTGGCTTTCAGGCGCCCGCTACCGGGTGGGTTATGATCGCAAATGGGGCGCATTGCTGACACAGCGGATTCCGGATCGGAAGTATCTCGGCGACCGCCACGAGGTGGAATACAATATGGAGCTCGTGCGGCGCGCCGGGGCGCAGACTGAGGATCTTTCCGTGCGCCTGAATCCGGCTCACTCGGACCGGCGTTCGGTGCGGGAGACTCTGGAGGCTTTTGGTTGGAACCCTGAAGAAAAGATCGTGCTGGTTCACCCGGGGACCAGCTCGTTTTCCAAACGGTGGCCGGCGGAGCGTTATGCGGCTGTGGTGCGGCAGCTCTGTGAAACAGAGGGTTTGCGTGTGGTTTTGGTGGGAGGCGGGGACGAATTCGATGCTATTGCCGAATTGCATGCCCAATGTCCGGATGAGGTATTTAATCTAACGGGGAGATTCGGGATTCGCCAGCTCGCTGCTTTGTGCGAGCTTGCGGTGTGTCTGGTTTCCAATGACAGCGGCCCGGTGCATGTGGCTGCGGCGGTGGGAACGCGAACCGTGGTGATCTTCGGGCGTACGCGGCCCGGATTGTCTCCGCGACGCTGGGGTCCTTGGGGGCGCGGGCATGTGGTTTTTCAACATGATGTGGGCTGTGCCGTTTGTGTGCCTGAGCAATGCGATCTGGGTTACCAATGCCTGGAAGCCGTGAGTGCGGAGGAAATCGCGGAGGAGGTGCGGTCCTTGATTTCCCCCAAGGAGCTTTTGCACTCATGAAAATCGCTCTCGTATTCAATAAGGAAAGAGGCGGCACCACGGGTGAGTATTTTGAATCGCCCTTGGTCGAGAGCGGACACGCGGTGCGCCATTTTTGGACAAGGGATGCGCTGCAGATGCCGTCGGATTTCGATCTCTATATCCGCATCGATCACGGAGACTACAAATTTGATTTACCCTCTTTTGCGAGACCCGCAGTGTTTTATGCGATCGACACGCATTTGAAGCGTTCTTTCAAGAAAATTGCCTGCCAGGCCGGACACTATGACTTGGTTTTGTGTGCCCAGCGCGAGGGTGCGTTGAGGCTTCGGGCTAAAGGTATTGAGGCTCGATGGCTGCCTTTGGGTTGTGATCCGCGCGTTCATGCTCCGGACCGGGAACTTGACCGGGACTTGGATATTGCTTTTGTGGGCACGGACGGAAAGAAGAGCCATCGCCGCGAACTCTTGGAGTCGCTCAAGCTGCGCTACCCGGACAGTTTTTTTGGTATGGCCGAGCACACGGAAATGCGGAATATTTACGGCCGGGCCCGGGTGGTCTTCAACTACGGGATCCGCAACGATATCAATATGAGAGTTTTTGAGGGCATGTGCGCAGGAGCCCTGATGGTGACTAATGCCCCGGCCGGAAGCGCCATGGAAGAATTATTTGAGGAAGGGCATCACCTAGTGGTCTATAAGAGCGATGCCGATTTGTACGAAAAGCTGGATTATTACCTGAGTCACGAACAGGATCGCCAAGCCATTGCCATGCGCGGACAAGAGCGTGTGCTGCAAGAGCATACTTACGCGCGGCGTGTGCTTTCACTTCTCAATACGAGTGCCCATGTCTTGGGAGGCCGCTACGAACAGCTCAAGAGCTGGATGCCTCGGGTGATTTATACGTAGTGCGCTGTGTCATGGCGAGCCAGGAAAAAGGAGTCTACCGTGAGTCGAGTCTTAGTTACAGGAGGAGCGGGCTTCATCGGGTCCCATTTGGTGGATGCCCTGGTCGAAGAGGGGCATGAGGTGCGGATTCTGGACAACCTGGATCCTCAGGTCCATACAGAGGGTAAACCGGGTTATCTCAATCCCGAAGCGGAGTTCGTCCAAGGGGACGTGCGTAAGCGGGATGACTTGCGTTTGGCTCTCAAAGGAATTGAATATGTTTACCATCAGGCGGCTTTGGTGGGCGTGGGGCAGTCCATGTACCGGATCGAGGACTATGTGGACGTCAATACAAGAGCTACCGCCACGCTCTTGGATCTGATCGTCAACGAGAAGATCCCACTCAAGAAATTAATGGTGGCCAGCTCCATGAGTATTTACGGTGAAGGCGCCTATGAAACTGCGGATGGAAAACCCTATTATCCTATGCTGCGCGATGAGGAACAGATGAAGCAGGGTATTTGGGAGATGCTGGCACAGGACGGGAAGACTCGGGTTAAGCCGGTGCCCACTCCGGAGGAGAAACCGCTCCAGCCGACCTCGGTCTACGCAGTTTCCAAGAAGGATCAGGAAGAGCTTTGTCTGATTGTGGGCCGTGCTTACAATATTCCGACTGTGGCGCTGCGGTACTTTAATGTGTACGGGCCGCGTCAGTCTCTGTCCAACCCTTACACCGGAGTCTGCGCGATTTTTTCATCCCGAATCAAGAACGACAATCCTCCCATCGTCAATGAGGACGGACATCAGAGCCGCGACTTTGTGCATGTTCGTGATATTGTGCAGGCCAACTTGCTGGTCATGCGCGAGGAGCGGGCCAATTACCAGGCCTTTAATGTGGGAACAGGGGCGCCCACCACAGTGTTGCAGATAGCCGAGACCTTGGCCAAGCTTTACGGCCGGGAAGTCAAGCCGGAGATTGCCGCTCGATTCCGCGCCGGGGATATCCGGCATTGTGTTTCGGATGCCTCGAAGCTCCGGGCTCTGGGTTTCAAGCCGACCCGGAATTTGGAGGAAGGTCTGAAGGAGCTTGTGGAGTGGGCGGAGGATGTGCGAGCCGTGGATTTGGTGGACCGGGCCGAAGCCGAGCTCAAAGAAAAAGGTTTGACCCGTGGCTAGTCCATCACCCGGTGATTTTAGTCCTGTTTGCGATGTGGTGCTTTTGACCTGGAATCAGTTGGAGCTGCTACAACCCTGTGTGGAGAGCATTCTCAAAAACACCACCGTGCCGATCCGCTTGATGATCGTGGATAACGGGAGTGAGGCGCCGACCAAGGAGTACTTGTCCCGGGTCAAAGGAAATGATTTGGTCCGCATTGAGGTGCTCACCAACGAAAGCAATCTGGGATTTGTGGGAGGAATGAACCGGGGGATGAACGAGTCCACCGGCCCCTATGTGTGTTTGCTGAATAACGACACGTTGGTGACTCCGGGTTGGATGCGCGAAATGCTGGCCGTAGCCGAAAGTTCCCCCGAAATCGGAATCGTCAACCCTGCGAGCAGCACCTTCGGAGAATTTCCTCCCGAGGGCATGTCCTTGGACGATTACGGCCGTAGCTTGGCTTCTAAACACGGGCATTATGTGGAGGTGGGTGAGTGCATCGGATTTGCCATGACGATTTCGCGGGCAGTCCTGGACAAGATCGGCGTGTTGGACACGGGGATGAACCGGATATTTTTTGAGGACACTGATTATTGCCGGCGCGCAACAATGGCCGGATTTCGTTGTGTCGTGGCCTCGGCTTCCTATGTATTCCATCACGAACACAAGTCCTTTAAGCTCATGCCCGAAAAAGAGCAGCTTTTTAGGGAGAATCAGCAACGCTTTTGGAAAAAGTGGGGCAAGCCCGTGCGCATTGCATGGTATTGCGACTCTGATCCTGCCACAGATCCGGAATCCATGAAGCTTGTGCTGAGCCGGGCCGTGGAATGGGCCCGCCAGAATGCTTATGTGCATGTCTTTTACCCGCAAAGCCGGAAATGGAACCGTCACCAGCTCTTTGATGCCTTAGGTTTGAGGGAGCACGCCAATGTGGGGCCTTACGGGGTACCTGCGGTGTGGGCCAGGCTCTACTACCCTTGGAGAATTCTCAGCAAACGCAAGAAACCGTATGATTGGGCCTATTCGGATGTGCCCGCCCATATTTCCACCCTTAAGGGGATCAAGAGTCTGCATTCTGCTCAAGTGGCATTGTGGAGTCCTGACAAAACCAAGGAGACTATCCCGTGGAAGGAAGAGACGGAAAACTCCCTGTCTCGGTCGTAATCATTACCTGGAACGAGGAGTCACGGATTCGTGAATGTTTGCGCTCTGTGCAGTGGGCGCAGGAATGCATTGTGGTGGATGACGAGAGCACGGATCGCACCCGCGAAATCTGTGAAGAGGAAGGAGCCAAAGTCTTTGTGCGCAAGATGGAGATTGAAGGCGTGCACCGCAACTGGGCCTATGCCAAGGCCTCACAGCCGTGGGTTTTGAGTCTGGATGCCGATGAGCGGGTGACGCCCGGACTCTATGAAGAGTTTAAGCAGCTTTTGGCCGGGAACCCTGAATTCAACGGTTACACCATGCCGCGCCGTAATTTTATCGGAAAGCGCTGGCTCAAGCACGGCGGGTGGTATCCTTCGGCCCAGTTGCGTTTTTTCCGTAAGGGGGAATTCCAGTACGAAGAAGTGAGTGTGCATCCGCGCGCAATTTTTGATCAGGCCTGGGGTAACTTGAAAAACGATCTTCTCCATTATAGCTACCGGGATGTGGGGGATTTTCTGGGCAAGCTCAACCGCCAGACGGATCTGGAAGCCAGGAAATGGGCGGAGGACGGCCGGAAGATGAGCCTGGGCCGTGCCATTCGCAAGACTTTGGACCGTTTCTTTCGCGCGTACTTGATGAAGAAGGGTTATCGCGACGGCTTCATGGGATTTGTGGCTGCAGTCTTCGGCGGCCTTTACCAGTTTGTGACCTATGCCAAGTACCGGGAGATAATGGCCGGGCGGGAAGGAGCTTCGGTATGAGTAAAACCCTTGCGGTCCTCGGAGGCCGGTCGCGGTTTGGGTCTGAACCCGTTCGTTTTGTGAAGCCGCGCTTGCCGAGCTATGAGAGTTTAAGGCCGGAACTGCAGGCCATGTTGGAATCCGGTGTGCTCACCAATGTGGGCCCGCACTGCCTGGGATTTGAAAAAGAACTGGCCGAGTACCTGGGAGTCTCTCAAGCGCGCGCCGTGGGCAGCGGCACGGTGGCCTTGCAGTTGTTGATTCAGGCCCTGGACTTGGAAGGGGAAGTCATCCTTCCTTCCTTTACATTTATTGCCACCGCCCAAGCCGCGGTTTGGAGCGGATTGACTCCGGTATTTGCCGATATTCATCCGGAGACATTCACCCTGGATCCGCGCTCGGTGGCTTCTCTGATTACCCCTAACACCTGCGCTATTCTCGGTGTCTGTATGTTTGGGAATCCTTGTGACATCGTTGCGTTGCAGGAGCTTGCTTCCCAAAAGGGGCTGGCCCTAATTTTTGATACAGCCCACGGCATTGGATCCCTATATAAGGGGAAGCGTTTAGGCGGATTCGGCCGGGGAGAGGCCCTGAGTTTTCATGCGACCAAGATTCTTCCGGCCGGAGAGGGCGGTGCGGTTTGTTCCGAGGACGCGGCGCTGTTGGATAGGGTATTTAAGCTCAGGAACTTCGGCAGAGAACCCACAGAAGAGTCCTTGCGGCTGGGGATGAACGGCAAGATGACGGAGTTTGCCGCTCTCTTGGGGCGGAAGCAGTTGAAAGGCTTGGACCAGACTCTGCGTTTTCGCCGTGCGGTTGCGCAGAGTTACCGGGAGGGTTTGGGCGGGGTCCCGGGTATTGTGTTCCAAAAAATCGAGCAAGGAGCGCAGAGCAATTATCAAAATTTGGCGGTGCGGGTTTTTCCCGAGAAATATGGCTTGGACAGGGATCAGCTCTTTAATGTCTTGGAGGCCGAGGGGGTGGAGTCCAAGAAGTACTTCAGTCCTCCGATCCATGAGTTGGTTTATTTCCAAACCCTGGCTCAAAAGGGGCAGGCCCGGATAGGGGACTTAAGAGAGTCCTTGGCCCTGAGCGGGCAGATCCTTAACTTGCCCGTGCATTCGGAAATGGCCGCGGAGAAGATCGACGGGATTTGTGAGATTATTGCAGAGGCCCATCAGCAATCTAAACAGGTGATACAGCGTTTGGGGCAGGAGGTTCTTCATGCGTAAGTTATTAGTTACAGGGGGAGCGGGTTTTATCGGGTCGAATCTGGTCAAGTACTTGATCGATAAGTATCCATCGGATCAGATTGTGGTCTTGGACGCGTTGACCTATGCGGGCAATCTGGATAATTTGCCCCCTCCGATTTGGGATAATGACCGTTTTAGCTTTCACCGGACAGATATCCGGAATCGCGATAAGGTGCAGGAAATCCTCACGGACGTGGACGTGGTGTTTCACTTGGCCGCGGAAACCCACGTGGATAACTCGATTTACAATACAGATGATTTTGTGGATACGGATGTCAAGGGGACGCAGGTTTTGCTCGACGCGGTGAGAAAGTTTCCGGTGGAGCGCTTCGTTCATATCTCCACCTCGGAAGTCTACGGAACACTCCTGTCGGATCCGATGGATGAAGAACATCCCCTCAAACCGCGGAGCCCTTATGCCAGTGCCAAGACCGGTGCGGACCGGTTGGCCTATTCTTATGTGGCGACATTTGATTTGCCCGTTGTGATTATCCGGCCCTTTAACAATTACGGCCCCAATCAGCACATTGAAAAACTGATCCCGTGTTTTACCACACATGCTCTGCAGGACAAACAGCTTCCGATGCAGGGAGACGGAAGCAGCTCCAGGGACTGGCTCTATGTGGAGGATACCTGCCGCGGCCTGGCTGCGGCCATGGAAGCGGATCTCAAAGCCGTGAAGGGTGAGGTGTTTAACCTGGCAACAAATCGAGACGAATCTGTTATTGAGATCGGAAAATTGATTGTGGCGGAATTGGGCAAAAGCGAATCGCTCATCGAGACGGTTCCGGACCGGCCCGGCCAGGTGGATCGCCACAAAGGGAGCTTTGAAAAGGCGAAATCGATCTTGAAATGGGAACCGGCGATTTCCTTTGAACAGGGGCTCAAGCGCACAGTCCAATGGTATGTTGAAAACGAAAGCTGGTGGAGGAATAACAGGGTAGCGGTTCGAGCGGAGGCATTGTGATGGACTTAAGTGGAAAGCGTGTTCTGGTTGTAGGCGCCGGCGGGCATGCGCGGGTGATTCTGGATATTCTGGAGCAAAGGAACGCAGAGATTCGCGGCTGTCTGGACGACGATCCTTTAAAGGAAGGCCGGCCGTTTGCAGGAACAATGGTTTTGGGCCCCACAAGCCGTATGCAAGAAATGCGCAAGGCTGAACCCGGTCTGAGTATCATCATCGCAATTGGGGATAATTCGGTGAGGCGCGAGCTTTTTGTCAATGCCCGTGAGATGGGGTATGAGTTTGTGAGGGCAGTACACCCTTCGGTGGTGCAAGCACCTTCCGTGAAAATCGGAGTGGGTGCCATGGTTTGCGCGGGTGTGGTTTTAAATCCGGGCGTGGAGATCGGTAATAACGCAATTGTCAACACGGCATCCTCTGTGGATCATGATTCCAAAGTAGGGGCTCATGCGCACATCTGTCCGGGCGTGCATACCGGAGGACATGTGGCGATCGCCGAACTCGCTTTTGTGGGGCTGGGGAGTTCGGTGCTTCCGCGGATTCGAATCGGCACGGGTTGTATTGTGGGCGCGGGCTCGGTAGTGATCCGCGATGTCCCGGACGGGGCAACGGCTTATGGCGTGCCCGGCAGGATACGATGCGGGGTGGTGACCTGAGATGAAACCTGCCGGCCGTGCCGCTCTTTCGGTGGTCTTCTTTGTGCGCAATGAAGAGGCGCGGATCCGGAAGGCCTTGGAGAGCGTGTCCTGGGCGGATGAGCGGGTGCTTATTGATGACGCCAGTACGGATGGAACTGCTCGAATCGGTGAAGAGCTGGGCGCCACAGTGGTGTGCTGTGAATATTCCGGAGGCAAATTTTACGAGCGCCGGAATTTTGGATTTCAGAAATGCAAGGGGCCCTGGGTCCTTTTAATGGACCCGGATGAAATCGTTTCCCCGGATTTGCGCGCCGGGATCGAAAAAGTCTTGACCCATCCGGGAGAGTATCTGGGGTTTACCTTTTGGCGCGAGAACTATTTTCTGAACCAGCGTCTGGATCACGGAGGCTGGCGCCAGAAGACTTTGCGACTCTTCCATAAGGACCGCGGAGGCGACCCCACCGGCCTTTTGCATCAGGGGATTGAAGTCAACGGTCCGGTCGGCCATATTGAATCGGCCATAGCCCACTATCCCTTTGAACCTCTCTCTGACTTTTTTACGAAGCAAAATCTCTATACAGATTGTGAGGCCCTGGAAATGCTCGAGCGTCACCGTGCTCAAGGGCAGCGCTTTGTTTTGAAGCAAGCCCGGCGGCGGCCTCTGAAAGTGTTCACCAAGATGGCCATCAAGAAGGGCGGTTGGCGCGACGGGGCGCGCGGGTGGATCTTGGCCGGCATCTATGGATGGATTGAATTTTTGCGCTGGGTCAAGTGCTGGGAGCTGATGCAGAACGAGGCCCGCTCATGATTCGAGTAGTCTTGTTGGACCGCGACGGGGTCATCAATGTGTCTCCGCCGGACCAAGGTTATGTGTGCAGTCCCGGGGAACTCCATCTTGTTGAAGGTTCGCCGGAGGCCATTGCCAAGCTCAATCGGGCAGGAATCAAGGTGGGGGTGGTTTCCAATCAGGCAGGCGTGGAGCGCGGGATTCTCAGTGAAGAGGACTTGGCGCGCGTGACTGAGCGCTTGCACGAGGAATTGGGCCAGGCTGGTGCGCATCTGGATGCGCTCGAGTACTGCAAGGTTTACGATGACAGTGACCCCCGTCGCAAACCCAATCCGGGGATGCTGCTGGAGGTCATGGAACGCCTGGGAGCGGAGGCCTGTGAGGCTGTGATGGTGGGTGATTCTCTCCGGGATATCCGCGCGGGAAAGAGTGCGGGTTGCCGCACGGTATTAGTTCTAACCGGGGAGGTCCGGTCTGAGAAGCAGATTGGGGATTGGGACGATCCTCCGGATGCGGTCTGCCGGTCTTTGAGTCAGTTTGTGGACGAGTTGCTGGAGGGTACATGCGCGTTCTGATTTTGCACGCCTCTGCAGGAGAAGGACACCGGAGGGCGGCCGAGGGCTTGGGAGAGCAGTTCCAGGAGTTGGAGAGCGTTAAGGAAGTACGGGTCTTGGATACCCTGGACTTTGCCGCCGCTACGGTGCAAAAAACCTACGAACCTTCCTATGTATTCATGATGACGCGGGCCGTCTGGCTCTGGGCTCTGTCGTACTATTTGACGCGACCGTATTGGGTGAACCGATTCCTGCTGCATCCGCTCCGGCGCGTTTTCAATGACGCGGTCCTTGGGAAGCTGGAGGCTTTGATTCTCGAAGATCTGCCGGACCTGATTGTTTGCACGCATTTTATGCCTGCGTGTTTTGTGGCCAATTTGAAACTGAAACACCGGCTGCGGTGTCCTGTTGCGACCGTGGTGACGGATTACGGCGTGCATCCGTTTTGGGTTGCTCCGGGTACGGACCTGTACTGCTTGGGGGCTGAACGCGCTGTCCGGCAGATGAAATCGTGGGATGCGAAGGCCTTTCGGGCCGAAGCGTTGGGAATTCCGTCGCGTCCTGTATTTTTTCCCGCAGAGGACAAAGCGCAGTTGCGGCGAGAACTCGATTTAAATGCCGGGCTACCCACGGTCCTTCTTTCCGGCGGCGGCTTTGGAGTGGGGCGGATCCGCGATCTGATTGAGCGATTGAGCGCCGTGCAGGTCGACTACCAGCTTCAACTTGTTTGCGGGCACAACCGGGAACTCAGGGAGTGGGCCGAAACCTTTGCCTTGGGGCCCGGCCGGTCTCTCAAATGGAAAATTCACGGTTTTGTGCAGAACATGCACGAGTTGCTGCGGGCCAGTGACTTGGTGATGATCAAGGCGGGAGGTTTGAGTGTGACCGAGGCGGTGCAGAGTGGAGTGCCGATTTTGATCCATAGCGCCCTGCCGGGCCAAGAATATGAAAATGCGGCCTATGTCAAAGAGGAAGGCTTGGGTTGGCAGGCCCACAGTAATGAGGAGGTTGTGGGACAACTCAAGCGCTGCTTGTCCCAGCCGGAACTCTTGGAAGAAGCGCGTGCACGCATGCTCAAGTTGCGGCATGCATCCACGGCTGAAGAAATTTTGGAGGCATTAGAAAAGTAGTCGTCATCGCGAGCGAAGCGCGGTGATCTTTGTCCACGCAGATCACCACGTCGCTTCGCTCTTCGTGATGACGACGTATTCACTCAGGATGACGCGGGAGATCGTAACATAATGGCAGCATCCACGCAGAGAAAAGAAGATATCTTCGATATGGCGATTCGTCTTTTAGACGCGGAATGCGGCACAGGGATCACGGACATTGTTGTCCCGGTTCAAACAAAAGGGAGCGAATCCC
This sequence comes from Candidatus Omnitrophota bacterium, assembly GCA_016929445.1. Taxonomy (NCBI): domain Bacteria; kingdom Pseudomonadati; phylum Candidatus Omnitrophota; species Candidatus Omnitrophota bacterium. Next base: position 15,697 of record JAFGIU010000091.1, on the reverse strand, counting down.
CGAATGGGGTTGCAAAGGGGTATCCCAACCTGGAGGTCTTGAATCAGGAAGTGCTTTCCTGTCAGCGTTGCGCACTCTACAAGGGCCGCACTCATGCCGTGCCCGGAGAGGGCAGTCCCCGCGCCAAACTGATGTTTATCGGCGAGGGCCCGGGTGCGGAGGAGGATCGCACAGGCCGGCCTTTTGTGGGGCGGGCCGGGCAACTCCTGGACCGCATGATTGCGGCCATGGGGCTTTCCCGGGAGCAGGTCTATATTGCCAATGTGGTCAAGTGCCGGCCTCCCAACAACCGGGTTCCTGCGCCGGAGGAGATTATTTCCTGTCTTCCCTACCTGTGGTCTCAGATTGATCTGATCCAGCCGGAGGTTCTTTGTTTGCTTGGGCGTACCGCGACCACCGGTGTGCTTAAAGAGGATTTGCCTTTACGCCAAACGCGGGGCCGTTGGTTTGAAGTGCGCGGCCGGCGCGCGCGAGTCAGCTTTCATCCGGCCTATCTCCTGCGCAACCCCGAGCAAAAGCGCGAGGCCTGGGAGGACCTCAAGTCCGTGATGGCAGAGCTTGGGCTGTCTGTTCCGCAGAAGTGAGTGCGGCTGTGCAGTGGGTTAGTGTGGCAGTGGGCATTCCCTCCCGCCGTGTCTTCACGTATTCGGTTCCCGAGGCTTTGTGCGATCAGGTGCAAGTGGGATGCCGCGTGCGCGTGCGGTTGCACAATCGCCGCGTGCTCGGTTATGTGGTGGGCCGGGTTGTTTCCAAGCCTTCTTATCCGGTCAAACCCTTCGATGCGCTGCTTGAGCCGCAGCCTTTGCTCCCGCACAGCTATTTGCGATTGACGCGTTGGCTGGCGGCGCACTGCGGGTGCGGGTGGGGGGAGTCCATTGAAACCGGTTTGCCTCAGACTCTGCGCACGCTGCGTTCTTTGGCGTGGCCGGAGCCGCCCAACCCCGTCCAATCCGCGGAACTTGCCCCCAAACCCAGACTCCTGCAAATAGACCAGCGCGCTGAGCGTTGGCAGCATTATGTCCGGGCCATGCGCGCCACAGCAAAGGCGGGGCGTGCCGCGCTTCTGCTCTTGCCTGAAGTCAAACTTCTGGAGCGCATGCGCGCATTCCTAACATCAGAGGCGCCTGAGCTTCTCGAAACCTGTGAAGTGTTGCACGGGGGGATGAGTTTGCCCCAGCGCCGGGAGACTTGGCTGCGTTTGAGGACGCGCCCCTGTTCGCTGGTTATGGGTCTGCGTTCGGCAGTGCTCGCGCCTATCTGCGGGCTCGGGTTGATTGTGATCGAGGATGAGGCGAACGGGAATTATCAGGGGGAAGAGGGGCCGCGCTTTCACGCCCGCACTGTGGCTTTGGCGCGGGCGCGTATTGAAAGCGTGCCGCTTATCTTGGGTGCGGGTTCGGTTTCTGTCGAGAGCTACTATCGCGCCCGGCGCAAGCAATACGAATTGGTTGAAAAGCCCCGCGAATTACCCGCAGTTTCTATTGTGGACATGCGCGGCGCGCGGGCCGGGGTGGGGCGTTTGTCTCCGGCTCTGGTGGCCGCTTTGGAAAATGCCGTCCAGCGGCAAGAACAGTCCTTACTGTTGGTCAATCGCAGGGGTTTTGCGGGTCATGCGGGTTGCCAGAAGTGCGGGCACCGGATGGAGTGCCCGCGATGTGCCGTGCTTCTGACCTATCACTACAGCGAAAAGAGACTGATCTGTCACCATTGCGCCCATCAGGAGGGTGTGCCGGAACGCTGTCCGGAATGTGATTCGGACTATGTGCGCTTTAGAGGGCTTGGCACGGAAAAGGTGGAGAGCGAGTTGCGGCGTTGGCTTCCGGAGTTTCGCGTGGCGCGATTGGATGTGGATGTGCTCCGCCGCAAAGGCGCGATGGAGGAGCTGCGCTCGCGATTTGAAAGGGGAGAAATCGATGTGCTGCTCGGCACGCAGCTTTTGCTGGGGGAAATTCATTCCCCGCGGTTGACCTTGGCTGCGGTGCTCTCTTTGGAATCTTGGCTGAACTGGCCGGATTTCCGGGCTGCGGAGCGCAGCTTTCATATGCTCGATGTGGTGCGCGCGCAGTTGGCTGTGAACGGGAATTCCAAGGTCCTGATCCAGACCTATTCCCCGGATCAACCCTTGCTCAAGCATGTGCAGGCATGGGATTTTTTGGGCTATTACCGCGAGGAACTGGAAACAAGACGGGCTTTGGGGCTGCCGCCTGCGGGGTATCAGGTTTCCATGCAGTTGCGGGGCAAAGTGGAAAAACGGGTTGAGAGCGTGGCTGAGGCTTTGTACGAAAATTTGAGCGCGCGTGAGGAGCTGGCTGGGGGCTTAGGGGAGCCGCACCCGGGCCGGCCCGCCAAGGTGCGTGATGCCTATCGCTGGGAGCTTGTGCTGCGCGGCCGCCGGGTATTTACCCTCCAAAACGCCATTGCCGCTGCCTGGGCCCAAGTCAAAAAAACCGGCGTCCACCTCTCTATCCTTACGGAGCCCTAAATCAGGGACAGGTCTCTCCAATTCCATACACAACATGGACTTACGCGAGAACCGTCCCCTCTGGTCAGGGTATCGGATCTGCATTTTGTAAGGTTCGGGCCGGTCACCTCCCTTAGCGTATGCTGGGTTATTTCCAGGTTAAGGGGACGGTTCTCGCGTAACTCCTTGCCACGCAAAGAATAGGAGAGAACCGTCCCCGAAAGAGTGGAACTGAGGGACCCCAACACCCAGAAAAATCGGTTTATTAACAGAGAGGGCAGAGAGGGAGGTGACCATCCCGACTTCAGTGCGAAAAAAGCGTTCCGGTTATTCAGATTTTTGAGTCGGGCCGCCGAAGCCTCGTTCAAGAGTTCCAATCGCGTCCAGGTCTTTGAGACCCCTCCGCGCTTCGCCGTCGTTGGGGTTGGACTTGAGGATACGCTCAAAAGCATCGTGCGCCTTGCTTGAATTGGCAGTGCGCAGGTAAAGGGCTGCGAGCTGTCTCAAGGTGTCCATGTGATCGGGATTGGTCTTGAGCAGGAATTCCCAGACAGCCACGGCCGCGTTCACGCAGTCCAGCTCCAGGAGAACTTTCCCGTGTTGATGGAGGGCGCCTTCGTGGGTGGGATTGGCCCGCAGCACAGCCTCATAGGCAGCCGCCGCCTTAGCCCAATCCTTGCGGTTGGTGTGTAACGCGGCCTGGGCTAACTGCGGGGCGCTCTTAAGGGAGGCGGCCATTTTGGCCATGCCCTTAGCCGGGTTTCCCTGGGCGATGCGCTCGCGGATGGACTGGAGCATGAGCCGCGCCTGCGCATGAGAAGGCTCTTCAGCGAGCACCTCATCCAGGAGCTCAAAGGCGTAGGGGAAGTTTTCCTTTTGACAGGCTTCTTGAGCCTTGTCAAAGTAGAGTTGTGTTTGGGGCGCTTCAGACATGCGAGCATTATAACCCGAGTTAAGGGCATCGTAGCAGAATGAATATTGTATTTTTTGGAACATCTGCCTTTGCCGTGCCGATTCTCGAGGCCTTGATTGATTCCGAGCACCGGCCTGCGGCAGTGGTTACCCGTCCGGATAGTTCGCAGGGACGCGGACAACAACTCAAGGCTTCTGCCGTGGCAAGCGTGGCCGAAGCCCACGGGGTGCGTGTCCTCAAACCCGAGGACGTGCGTTCCGGTTTTTTTCTGGCCGAATATCAGAGCCTCAAACCCGGCCTGGCCGTGGTGGCCGCCTTTGGCGGGATTCTCTCCAAGGAAGTGCTTGAAGTCGCGTCCGTCGAAAATCTCAATGTGCACCCTTCGCTTCTGCCCCGGCATCGCGGCGCCTCCCCGCTTCAACGCACAATTTTGGAGGGCGATTCGCTCACCGGGGTGAGCCTGGCCCTGGTTACATCCAGAGTGGATGCAGGACCGGTTTTGCTCCAAGAAGAAGATCAGGTTTTGCCCACGGACACAGCTGCGAGTCTGGGGGAGCGCTTGGCGCGCTTGGGCGTCGGCAGCTTGTTTAGGGTGCTGCGCGATCTGGACTCCTTCTTGGGCCGGGCTGTGGAACAGGACGAGGCGCAGGCCACCTACGCGCCCAAGCTCTCCAAGGCCGAGGGCCAGGTCAATTGGGCTGAACCTGCGGGGCTCATCGAGCGCCGGATCCGGGCCTATCAGCCCTGGCCCAGGGCCTATAGCGTGTTGGATGGCCGCCGGCTGGTGCTGTTGCGCTCTGAGCTCTGCGCGGAATCCGGGGCCCCGGGCACAGTTCTGGCTGCAGATCCCAAACAGGGCCTGGTTGTGGCCGCAGGAAAAGCGAGCCTGCGGATCCTGGAGCTCCAGCCTGAAGGCAAGCGGCCCATGCCTGCAGAGGCCTGGCTGGCTGCCCATTCCCTGGCTGTGGGCCTTACCTTTTCTTAAGTTTGCCTGACTCACAGGGACAGATCTCCTTTGAGCTCAGCAGACTCTCTGAAATCGGTCCCTGGCCCGGACCTCCGTCTCCCTTGCATTTGAAGGGGATTTTCGATAAACTCTCCGGAATGAATTTTCTAGACAAAACAACACAAGTTGGAGGTTTGAATCATGGCAATTAAAGTCGGTATCAATGGTTTTGGCCGTATCGGGCGCAACGTATACCGTGCAGCGATGGGGAATAAGGAAATTGAGATAGTCGCGGTCAATGACCTGCCGCTGCCCACAGAGACTTTGTCCCATCTTCTCAAGTACGATTCCGTGCTCGGAAATCTGGATGCGGATGTGAAGGCAGGCGAGAACAGCCTCAGCGTCAACGGCAAGACCGTCCAGGTTCTCACCGAGAAGTCCCCGGCCGATATCCCGTGGGATAAGTACGGCGTCGAGGTCGTCATTGAGTCCACAGGCGTGTTCACGGACGCCAATAAGGCCAAAGATCATATCAAGGGTTCTGTCAAGAAGGTGATCATTTCGGCCCCGGCCAAGAATGAGGATGTCACGATTGTCCTGGGTGTGAACGAGGGCACCTACGATGCCCAAAAGCACAACGTGATCTCCAATGCCTCCTGTACGACCAACTGCTTGGCCCCGATGGCCAAGGTGATTCTGGATAATTTTGGAATCAAGAGCGGTTTGATGACCACGATTCACTCTTATACCAATGACCAGCGCATCCTGGACCTGGCTCACAAAGATCTGCGCCGGGCGCGTGCCGCCGCGGTCTCCATGATCCCCACGAGCACAGGTGCGGCCAAGGCCATCGGCCTGGTGATTCCGCAGCTCAAGGGCAAGCTCGATGGGTTGGCCATTCGCGTGCCTACCCCGAACGTCTCTCTGACAGATCTCACGGTGCAGACCGAGAAGGCCACGAGCGCGGAAGAGGTCAATGCGGCGCTCAAGAAGGCAAGCCAGGGCGCGATGGGCAAATACCTTGAGTTCTGCGAAGAGCCGCTGGTTTCCAAGGACTTTAACGGGAACCCGCACTCCTGTGTGGTGGATGCCGACCTCACCCGTGTCATCGACGGCACGCAGGTGAAGGTACTCGGCTGGTACGACAACGAGTGGGCCTATTCCTGCCGCGTTGTGGATCTGATCCAGTATATTTTTGCCAAGCAACTTCAAGCTGCGTAGGAGCCATTCATGACGAGTCCCAGTATTAAGACCGTCAAAGAGGTGGAACTGAAGTCTGCCCGCGTGATTATGCGGGTGGACTTCAATGTTCCGCTCAATGACGCGGGTGAGATCACGGACGACACCCGGATTCGGGCTGCACTGCCCACAATTAAGTACGTGTTGGAGCAGGGTGCCTCCGCGGTGTTGATGAGCCATTTGGGCCGGCCCAAGGGAAAGGTGGCCGAAGCCATGAGACTCGCGCCTGTGGCTGCCCGGCTTGAGAAGCTTTTAGGTGCGGCGGTCACGATGGCGCCGGATTGCGTGGGGCCGGAGGTTGAAAAGCTTGCCTCTGATTTGGCTCCGGGACAGGTGCTTCTCCTGGAGAATCTGCGCTTCCATAAGGAAGAGACGGACAATGACCCGGAATTCGCCAAGAAGCTTGCCGCGCTGGGGACTCTCTATGTGAATGATGCCTTTGGGACCGCCCATCGCGCCCACGCCTCCACCGAAGGGGTGGCGCACTATCTGCCGGCAGTCTCGGGATTTTTGCTGCAAAAGGAAGTGGAAACGCTGCAGCGTCTTCTGGAAAATCCGGAACGGCCCTTTGCGGCGGTTTTGGGCGGGGCTAAGGTCTCAGATAAAATCGGTGTGCTGCAGAAGCTCACGGAAGTCGTCGATACCTTGGTGATCGGCGGCGGGATGGCCTATACCTTCTTGCACTGCCAAGGCCGCAAAATCGGGATTTCGATTTTTCAGCCGGAGCAGGTGGAAATTGCCCGGCAGATTCTCAAGTCCGCCGAAGCGCGGGGCGTCAAGATTCTGTTGCCGACGGACCATCTTATTGCCCAGGAAATGAAGATCGGGGCAGTGACGCAGATTGCGGACGCAGATATCCCGGACGGGTGGGGCGGCTTTGATATCGGCCCCATGACAATTTCGCTCTTTACAAAGGAACTGCTCAAATCCAAGACGGTTTTTTGGAACGGCCCCATGGGTGCGTTTGAGATTCCTGAGTTTGCCAACGGCACCAAAGCCGTGGCGGCGTGTTTGGCGGATTCCGGCGCCTATGTTGTGGTCGGCGGCGGGGACAGTGTGGCGGCGGTCAATCAGATGGGCGCAGCCGGGAAAATGGGACATATTTCGACGGGCGGCGGCGCTTCCTTGGAGATGATGGAAGGCATAGACCTGCCCGGCATAGCGGCCTTGCGCCAGAGTTCGGTAGGAGTGTCATGAGAAAAACGATTATTGCGGGTAATTGGAAGATGTACAAGACTGTGGCCGAGGGCGTGAAACTCAGCAAGGGGATTGCGGACGCGATTACGGAATCCCTGCCCGTGGAGGTTTTGGTATGCCCTCCGTTTACGTCCCTGAGTGCAGTGGGCGAGGCCATTAAGGGAACGTCTGTTTGTCTCGGCGCCCAAAATCTATATTGGGAGCGCGAAGGCGCCTTTACCGGCGAAGTGAGCCCGGTCATGATCAAGGATGTGGGTTGCGAGTATGTGATTCTCGGCCATTCGGAGCGCCGTCATATTTTTGGGGAGACCAACGAGGGCATTAACCGCAAGACGAAGGCCGCTCTCACGGCCGGGCTCAAACCGATCATTTGCGTAGGAGAGACCCTGCAGGAGCGTGAAGCGAATAAGACTCTGGATGTGGTGCGCCGGCAGATTACCGAGAGCTGCCAGGGCCTCTCCAAAGAAGAAATCAGCCGGAGCGTCATTGCGTATGAACCTGTTTGGGCCATTGGGACTGGTGTGACCGCCAGCCCGGAGCAGGCCCAGGAAGTGCACCAGGCCATCCGTCAAATCTGTACGCAGATTTGGGACGAGGCCACGGCAGCGAACCTGACCATCCTCTACGGAGGGAGCGTGAAGCCGGGCAATATCAAGGAGCTATCAGCGGCCCCGGATATTGACGGCGCGTTGGTCGGCGGCGCAAGCCTGAAAGTCGAGGATTTTGTGGGCATTATTCAAGGCGCTGCAGAAACCGTGTCCTCGACTCTGAACAGCTGATCGGGAGTTCGTTATGGCAATTGTCTTAATAGTCTTTCATGTAGTGGCCTGCATTATGCTCATCACCATGATTTTGTTTCAGGCAGGGCGCGGCGGGGTGGCGGATGTGTTCGGAGGCGGAGCCGGCCAGCAGTTTTTTGGCACACAGACCGCAGATCTGCTTATGAAGCTCACGACCGGCTTTGCTGTTACCTTTATTCTTACGAGTGCGGGTTTGACCTTCTTGAGTGCGCGCGGCTCCAAGTCTTTGATGGAACGCGCAGTTCAGGCGTCTGCAACCGCGATTCCGGCAGTGCCTGAGGCCGCAGCTACAGATGCGAGTGTGGACAAGACCCTGGCTGAGCTTGCCGAAACAACAGAAGAGGCCACTGCTGCAGCCGCGGCAACCATGGAGACGGTGGATTCCGCAGCCGGGGAAGTGCAGCAGCTTGTGGTGGAAAGCACAGAGGCGGCGGAGGCCCAGGCAACAGCAGCTCAGCAGGCTCTTGAGACAGCTGTGTTTGAGACTCAGGACGCCGCAGCCCCGGTGGCCGCTCAGGCTGAGGCTGCCGTGCAGGAATCCGTTCCCGTGAAACCCGAAGCAGGGGCCACACCTTAAACTATGTCTTCTGAGCGCTCGGATACGAGAAGCGCCTATTGGACTCATCGAACAGGAGGTCTGATCTCAGGCCTCCTGTTTATTTTTGCCCTTTGCTTTTCTGCAGGCGCGGCCGAAACCGGGGATGCTTTGGTCACGGGCTCGATCGGAGAACCGCGCAACCTCATCTCGATCCTCGTGAGCGATAGCGGTTCCAGCCAGGTCACGGGTTTGGTGTACTCCGGCTTGGTGCGCTACGACAAGGACTTAGAGCTGGAAGGGGAGTTGGCCCGGAGTTGGGAGATCCTCGATGAGGGGCGCACCATTCTCTTTCATTTGCGCAAGGACGTGCGCTGGCATGACGGCGAACCCTTCACCGCCGAGGATGTGCTCTTCACTTACCAGAGCCTGATGGATCCGAAGGTTCCCACTCCCCATCGCAGTGATTACGAGCTTGTGGAGTCGGTGGAAATTGTGGATGCGCACACCTTGCGCGTCAAATATTCCGAGCCCTTTGCTCCCGCGCTTTCGAGTTGGGGAATGGGGGTGCTGCCGGCGCATCTCCTGAAGGGCAAGGATCTTGTAAAGTCCGGCGAAAACCGGAATCCTGTGGGAACCGGGCCCTTCCGTTTTTTAAACTGGGACACGGGCAGCCGGGTGGACTTGGTGGCCAATGAAGATTATTTTGAAGGGCGGCCCAATATCAACCGCTATGTAATCCGCATTATTCCGGACCAGACCACGCTTTTTCTGGAGCTGCGCACCCAGAATGTGGACGAGATCAATCTCACGCCTTTGCAGTATCAACGCATGACGGATACGGAGTTCTTTAAAGAAAATTTCCGCCGTTTCCGTTATCCGGCTCGCGGCTACACCTATATGGGCTATCAATTGGAGAATCCGCTTTTTCAGGACGTGCGGGTGCGCCAAGCCCTGGACCACGCAGTGGATAAACAGGAGATCATTGACGGCGTGCTTTTTGGCCTGGGCCAGCCCTGCACCGGCCCGTTCATTCCGGGTTCCTGGGCAACCAATGCTCAGACAATACCGCGTCCTTATAATCCGTTGCAGGCCAAGTCCATTCTGGCAACATGCGGTTGGACGGATAGCGACGGTGACGGGTGGCTGGATAAAAACGGCAAAGTGTTTGAATTCACCCTCATGACCAATCAGGGGAATGAGCAGCGCAAGCTGGCGGCCGAGATTATTCAGCGCCGCTTAGCCGAAGTCGGGGTGCGCGTTAAGATCAAGATTGTGGAGTGGGCCACCTTTGTGCACGAGTTTGTGGACAAGGGCCGTTTTGATGCGGTACTGCTGGGATGGGGCTTATCGGTGGACCCGGACAATTACGCGATCTGGCACTCCTCGCAGATTGGGGAAGGTAAATATAATTTTGTCAGCTATCACAATGCCGAAGTCGATGAGTTGCTGGTGAAAGGACGTACGACTTTTGATCAGGAAGCGCGGGCAGCGTGTTACCGGCGGATTCATGAGATTATTCATGAAGAGCAGCCGTATATGTTTCTTTTTGTGGGGGATGCCCTTCCCATTGTCCATGCCCGCTTTCAAGGGATTGAACCCACCATTGCCGGGATCGGGTACAACCTGAAGGATTGGTATGTGCCCAAATCCCAGCAGCGCTATCTTCGTTACTGACCCTCGCGGTCGCGGTGTCAGGCACTGGTGCCTGGCACCGGTGCCTGGCACCGGCATCGTGATACCCTATTAGGACGATGAGTATTGAGATTCATACCAAAATTGAGCCTGTTCTAAAGCGTGCGGCAGCGGTTAGCCGTGAGCGCGCAGCAGAATGCTATGTGGTGGGAGGCCTCCTGAGGGATCTTCTGCTGCAACGCACCCCGCACCCGCCGCTCAATGTGGATTTGGCGGTGAGCGGGGGGCCGGAAGGCTTTGCCCGGTCCCTGGGCGAAGCCTTTGACGCGCGTCCCATTTGCATTCACAAGGAGCACCAAACCTTCCGCCTGGCCTGTTATGTTCCCCAGCAGGAGGATCCTATTCTGGTGGACATCACCGCGCTGCATCCGGACGGGATCGATGAGGATCTATCGCGCCGGGACTTTACTGTAAATGCTTTGGCCACAACGCCCCAGGCCTTTGTCCAGGGCACCTGGCCGGAGGAGCTCTGGGACCCCTGCGGTTCCAAACGGGACCTCCTGTACAAGACCCTGCGTGTCTGTAATGACAAGGCCTTTGAGGACGACCCGGTGCGCGTGATGCGCGCATTTTCTTTCCGCGCTGCGCTCAGCACGGAATTCGACACGGACACGTGTGAGCTGCTGGGAAAGAGTATTACTCTCCTGGATCAGGCGGCTCCGGAGCGTGTGCAGGCGGAAATGGGCCGTCTCCTGGAGGCGCAGGCCTCCCACACTTTGCAGCTTATGAGCGATATGGGTGTGTGGAAGGTTCTGTGCCCGGAACTTGAGGCCTGCCGCGGTGTGGAGCAAGGGGGATGGCACCACCTGGATGTCCTGGACCACACCATCGAGGCCATGCGTCAGCTGGAGCTCCTCTTGGAGAATCCCTCCCGTTGGGGTGTGAAGGAATCCGAGGCCTTGAGAAAATACCTGCAGGAGCCTCTGGTGCGCCACCGCCCTCGCTTGGTGGCTCTGAAGATTGGCGTGCTTCTGCACGATATAGGCAAGCCCGCAACCCGGGTGCCCATGACCGAGACGCGATGGGGCTTTACCGGCCACGAACGCGTGGGGCAGGAAATGGCCGATGAGATCTGCAGGCGCTGGCGTCTTTCCAATCGCGAGAGGGATGTGGTGGGCTCGATCGTCAAATTCCATCTGCGCCCGGGATTCCTGACGCGTGAGGAAAATCCATCTGACCGTGCCCTTTTCCGGTTCCGCAGAGACACGGCAGAGGAGGAAGGCTCCATGCTTTTGTGCTGGCTTGCGGATAAGTCCGCAACCACGGGGCCCATACGGGATCCTAAGGAACATGACCGCGACACCCAGTATGTGGCGGCATGCCTCAACCATTTTCTCAACCCGCCCGAGCCTCCGCCCGAGCCCCTTATGGACGGGAAGACTTTGATAGTTGAATTGGGTTTGGAGCCGGGCCCCAAGGTGGGGAAAATTCTGGAAGCCCTTCATGAGTCCCAGAGCCTGGGGGAAATCAGCACTCCGGCCGAAGCGCTGGCGCGTGCCAAGGAGCTCCTGAAAAGTGATTTATGCTAAACTGGGTTCCGTAAAAAAGACACACTCTCCAACGCGTGGGGTTTGATGGCAAGTTATATTCTGCGGCGCGTTCTTTCGTCCATTCCTCTTCTGCTGGGCATTACCCTCATCAGTTTTGTTGTGATCCATCTTGCGCCCGGTGAGCCCACGGATATGCAAACCGAAATGAATCCGCGGACCTCCTCCGAGGTCAAGCAGCAACTGCGCGAGCTGTACCACCTGGACAAACCCATCCCGGTGCAGTATTGGTACTGGCTCAAGAAACTGACAGTTCTTGATTTCGGGACTTCTCATATGGACGGCCGTCCTGCGCTCAAGAAAATCGCCGAACGCATTCCCATCACGCTCACCATCAATATCGCTTCAATTCTTCTGGTCATGGGGGTGGCCATTCCCATCGGAATCCATTCGGCCCTGTACCGGGGCTCGCGTTCAGACCGCTGGCTGACACTCCTGGTCTTTATCGGCTATGCCATGCCCACTTTTTGGCTGGCCCTTTTGCTTATGGATTGGCTGGGGGTGCGCCTCATGATTGTGCCCATCTCCGGACTCACTTCCCTGGAATACGGTCAGATGAATCTCTTGGAGCGATGCCTGGATCTGCTGCACCATCTGGCCCTGCCGATTTTTGTTTCCGCCTTTGGCGGCCTGGCCGGGATCTCGCGCTACATGAGAAGTTCCATGGTCCATGTGTTGCAACAGGATTATATCCGCACAGCCCGGGCCAAGGGCTTGGGAGAGATGCAGGTGATCCGCAAGCATGCGCTCCGCAATGCCTGTTTGCCCATTGTGACGATTATGGGTTTGATGGTGCCGGGCCTTATCGGAGGGAGTGTGATTTTTGAAACCATTTTTTCCATCCCCGGCATGGGACGGCTTTATTTTGACAGTGTGCTGGCGCGAGACTACCCCATCATCATGGGCCTGCTGGTCATCGGCGCGGTGTTGACGCTCTTGGGGAATCTCTTGGCCGACCTCGCCTATAGCTGGGTGGATCCGCGGATCCGCTATCAGGAGCCCGAATCGTGAGCGCGCCTTTGAGAACCGATCTCAGCTATCAGCGGGCCATTGCGATCGGGGGGAGCGTGATTGCTTTCCTGGCGGCGCTTGCGATCTTGGGCCCTGTCCTGAGTCCGTATGACCCGAATGCAGTCAAGCTGACGGAGATCCTTGCCAAACCAACGGCTTCACATTGGATGGGGACCGATTTTCTGGGCCGCGACGTGCTCACGCGCATGCTTTACGCGGCGCGTATCTCCTTGCTCATTGGTTTCATTGCTGTGGGTATTTCCACAGTGGTGGGCACCACCCTCGGCGCATTGGCCGGGTACTTTAGCAAGCTGGACCGTTGGATTATGGGCTTTGTGGATTTAATGCTTTGCTTTCCCACCTTTTTCCTGATTCTTGCGGTGATCGCCTTCTTGGAAGCCAATATCTGGAACATCATGGTGGTGATCGGTCTCACGAGCTGGATGGGGGTGGCCCGCTTGATGCGCGCGGAAATTCTCACGCTCAAACAGCGCGAATTTGTGTTGGCCGCCAGAGTAGCTGGCGCAAAAGATTTTCATATCTTGAGGAAACATTTGATTCCCAATGCCATGGGCCCGGTCTTGGTCAATGCCACCCTGGGAGTGGGAGCAGCAATTTTGGTGGAGTCGGGACTGAGCTTTTTGGGGATCGGGGTGCAGCCGCCCACCGCGACCTGGGGCAATATGTTGATGGAAGGCAAACAGTCCTTAGGCCTGGCTTGGTGGTTGAGCGTGTATCCGGGCCTGGCGATTTTGGTGACTGTGATCGGATTCAATTTGTTGGGTGAGGGGTTGCGGGACTATGTGTTGGGAGAGTATGACTGACCCGAGTCCGTCATTGCGGGAAGCAACGCGACGAAACAATCTTTGTGGGACAAAGGTTGCTTCGCTTCGCCCGCAATGACGGCGTGAGGTAATAAGTGAACACCATTGAAATTGAAAATCTATGCGTGGATTACCGCACCGGCGACCGCACTCTGCGCGCTTTGGACAGGGTGGATCTGAGTGTGGCCCAAGGGGAGATCCTTGCATTGGTGGGGGAGTCTGGTTGCGGCAAAAGCACGCTGGGCCTGGCTTTGGGCCGTCTCTTGCCTTCCAATGCGTCCATTCCCTCGGGAGTAATCCGGATTGGCGGGCGGGATGTGCTCCGGTTATCTTCCGCAGAAGTGCCACAGGTGCGCGGTAATGAAATCGGCTATGTGTTCCAACACCCGGGCTCGGCTCTCAATCCTCTGATGACCATCGGAGAGCAAATTGTGGAGGCCTTGAGGCTGGGAGGACTGAAGGACCCGGCAGAGTTGCAGATTGCGGCCAAAGCTCAATTGGGGCGTTTTGGGATCATGCCTGCCGAAGAACGCATTCATCAATACCCTCACCAAATGTCCGGAGGAATGAAACAGCGTGTGATGATTGCCATGGCCACTTGCCGGCGGCCTTTGCTTCTGGTGGCTGATGAGCCTACCTCGGCCCTGGATGTGACGGTGCAGGCAAGCGTGCTCAAGATTGTGGGAGAGCTGACTGAAGGGGGGGAGCTTTCCGTTGTTTTTATCACGCATGATTTGCGCATTGCATTTGCCTTGGCCAATCGTGTGGCTGTGATGTACGCGGGCCGGATTGTGGAATTGGGTGATGTGGATGAAGTTAAGGAGAGCCCGAAGCATCCTTATACTGAACGGCTGTTGGAATGTGTGCCGGGCATGGCACGCGGCGCGGGCCGGCTTTCGCCCATTGAAGGAGAGCCTCCGCAACTCTGGGATATCCCTGCGGGGTGTGCGTTTCACCCGCGATGCCACCGGGTTGAGCCGCGTTGCAGGCAACTCAGTCCGGGCCCGGTATCCATGAGTCCCACCCACTGGAGCCGGTGTTTGCTTCTGGAGGAAAAGCTGTGAGCAAGCCGTACCTGTTGGAAGCTTTGGGATTGAGCAAGCATTATTCCGTGGAGAGGGGCTGGATGCGCAGCGTCAGCGGGTGGGTGCATGCGGTGTCGGATGTGAGCTTGGGGATCCGACCCAATGAAATCCTGGGCTTGGTGGGGGAGTCCGGCAGCGGCAAGAGCACGCTGGGGCGTCTGCTCGCGTGCTTGGAGCCGCCCACCGCGGGCAGCGTGGCATTCAAAGGGAAATCTCTTGAAAACTTCGGGCCGGAAGATTGGACACAGTTACGCCGCCAAGTCCAGATGGTGTTTCAGGATCCCAGTGCCTCGGTGGATCCGCGTCTGCGTGTTTGGGATTCCGTGGCAGAGCCTTTGCGAGTGCAGAACCTGGTCTCCCGATGTGAACAAGGGGGCCGGATCGAGGAGGTTTTGCGCCGAGTGGGCCTGGACCCCCGACTGGCACGGCGTTTTCCGCGCCAGTTGAGCGGTGGGCAGTTGCAGCGCGCCGGTATTGCGCGGGCCTTAGTGACCCATCCTGCCTTAGTGATTTGCGATGAACCGATCAGTGCCCTGGATGTGTCGATCCAAGCCCAGATCCTGAATCTCTTAGCAGACCTCAAACATCAGGAGCAACTCAGCTATCTCTTTATTGCCCATGATCTCAATGTGGTGCGCTGGATCAGCGACCGTGTGGCTGTGATGTATTTGGGCCGCATTGTGGAGCTGGCTGCCACGGCAGAGCTGTTTGAAAAGCCCGGGCATCCCTATACCCGCGGCCTGCTCGCCACTCAGGTCACCGAGACTCCGCTCAAAGGGGAGATTCCGTCCCCGATCAATCCGCCCTCCGGATGCGCGTTCCGTACGCGATGTCCGTTTGCCGAACCCCTTTGTGCTGAAGAAGTTCCCGCCCTTTCCCAAAAGCGGATCGGACATCCCACAGCCTGCCATCTGACCGATAAGCTACCGTCCAATTCGGTGCCAGGCACTGGTGCCTGACACCGGTGCCTGGCACCAGTGCCTGGCACTACGAACACGAAGCAGTCGCAACGTTGGCCCGGTTGAATCCCTCCTCCCAGTTTGGTAAAATCTTGATCCGACTATCATTTGCGGGGACACGATGTTTTTCCTATCGTGTTTCCGGACACGGAGCTTTTTATGGGCGATCCCTTAGTGATTGCAGGAAAGACATTTGAGTCCCGGCTCCTCCTGGGCACGGGCAAGTGGACCAGCACTGAGGTCATGGTGCAGGCCTTGCGCGCCTCGGGCACGGAGATGGTGACCGTAGCTGTGCGCCGCGTTGACCTGCAGGACCGCTCCGGTGAGTCCATCCTGGGCGCTCTGGTTAAGGAGGGCTACGATATTCTCCCCAACACGGCGGGTTGCTATAACTGCGAAGAGGCGGTGCGCTACGCGCGTCTGGGCCGGGAGGCGGTGGGCACGGATTGGGTGAAGCTGGAAGTTATCGGCGACCAGAAGACTCT
>JAFGIU010000090.1 GCA_016929445.1 Candidatus Omnitrophota bacterium | reverse complement strand
CTACAAGGATGTGAACGAGGTCGTGGACGTGGTTCATGCAGCCGGCATCTCGAAGAAAGTTTGCCGCATGCGCCCCGTCGGCGTGGTTAAAGGATAATGATTTATCTGGATCACTTTTCTGCCACACCCATCGACCCCCGCGTTTCGGAAGCCATGCTGCCTTACTGGAACCAGTGGGCCTGGAACCCGGGTTCGCCGCATACGGCCGGGAGGCGCGTCCGCGATGCCGTGGAAAAGGCCCGTGTCCAGGTCGCTTCCCTGATCGGGGCCCGTCCCGGGGAGATCCATTTTGTCTCCAGTGCCACGGAGGCAAACAATTGGGCCCTCTATGGATTGCCGCGCGGTCTGCGCAATAAGGGCAAGCATTTGGCTATCAGCAGTACGGAGTCCAAGGCCGTTCTTTATAGCGCGCACCGTTTGGAGGAGGATGAGCACTACCGCCTGAGTCTGGTGGAAGTTTCCGCAGAAGGTCTTCTTGATCTCTCCTCGCTCAGAGAATGCCTGTGCGAGGAGAGCGTGGTGGTTTCTGTCGCGCACGCGAGCGCGGAGCTGGGCGCTCTGCAGCCCCTGCCCGAGATCGCGGAAGCCGCTCATGGAAAAGGCGCGCGCCTGCATGTCGACTGCACAGCCACGGCCGGAAGGGTCTTGACTCAAGTAAAAGACCTGGGCGCAGACACGGCTGTGATCGCCTCCGATCAAATTTACGGCCCAAGCGGGGCCGCGGCCCTTTATGTGCGCCGCGGCGTGCGCATCCGGCCCTTGCTGGTCGGAGGCACCCAGGAATCCGGCTTTCGCGCCGGGGTGGAAGCTGTGCCCAATATCGTGGGCTTTGGCGCGGCCGCAGAACTCGCGGCTGCGGAGCTCGGCCGGCGCCAAAAGCACCTGACCGAACTCAGCACGCTCCTGCGGCAAAGCCTGAAGCAAGATATTCCGGGCCTGCGCTTTTTGGTTCCGCAAGAACACTGTGTCCCCGGACTGATCGCCTTCACTCTTGCCGGCTTGGAAGCCGAGGCCGTTGTTCTGGGTCTGGACGAATTCGGGATTGCCGCCACCATGGGCTCTGCCTGCAATGCCATGGCCCTCAAACCCTCTCACGTGTTGAGCGCTTTGGGTTTGTCCGAGGCAGAGGCCAAGGCCACGCTGCTGTTCGGTCTGGGCAAGGATACCCGGCCGGAAGAAATCCAAAATGTGGTAGAAAACTTGGGTCGTGTGGTGGAGCGCCTTAGGGCTCTGTCAACTGTTGAGGAGGAAATATGATCGAGGTGACGGATAAAGCCGCTGTGGAAATACGGAATGCTCTGAATAAGGCGGGCAAGCCGGAGGGTCTTTTGCGGGTCGGGGTCAAAGACGGGGGCTGCTCAGGGATGTCCTATACAATGGATATCATTGATTCTCCGGCTGAGAAGGATAAAGTATTCGGTGAAGGCCACAGGCGCGTGGCAGTGGATCCGCAAAGCCTTCTGTATGTGAACGGGATGACGCTGGACTTCAACGATGCCTTGATAGGCGGGGGTTTTATCTTCATGAATCCCAATGCTGCAAAGAAATGCAGTTGCGGCACATCGTTCGGGGTGTAGCGCTTTAAGGGTCCGGGAATGACACAAGCCCACCAAACACTCGACTGTTTCGGCCTGCTCTGTCCGATGCCGGTTTTCAAAACAGCAGCCCAGATGGAGCATATGGGCCAAGGTCAGGTGCTGGAGGTCTTGTCAACAGACCCTGCTGTTGAGGAAGATATGGCTGCCTGGTGCATGGCCACGGGCCACGCGCTAATTGCAATCAAAAAGGACGGTGGGGAATACCGTCTTTATGTTAGAAAAAGCTAAAACCAAACGGAGGTTGCTTGAATGGCTGACAATACAACAAAAGTGAAACTCAACGTCGAGGGCCCCTACTACGTGGACGAGCAATGCATTGACTGCGATCTCTGCCGGCAAACGGCCCCAAACAATTTTGACCGGAACGAAGACGCCGGTTATTCGTATGTCTGCAAGCAGCCCGCTGATGATGCCGAGAAAAATCTGTGCGAGGAAGCCATTGAAGCCTGCCCGGTTGAGGCCATCGGGAATGACGGATAGACATCCGAAAGCGATTGTCATGCTTTCAGGAGGCCTGGACAGCACCTTAGCCGCGAAAATTGTTCAGGATCAGGGTGTAGAGCTTCACGGACTGCACCTGGCCTTGCCGTGGGGCTGTTGCGATCGCGGCAAGGCGCAGAGTTCTGCGGCCTTGCTCGGCATTCCGTTCACTATTCTCAAAGTAAAGCGCGAGTTCCTCGATGTGGTGCGGCAGCCGAAATATGGTTACGGCAGGGAAATGAATCCTTGTGTGGACTGCCGCTCTTACATGCTGAAGCTGGCCGGGAAATTTATGCCGCTGGTCAACGCTGATTTTGTGGTCACAGGGGAAGTCGTGGGCCAGCGGCCCAACTCCCAGCTCAAACGCAGCATGAGGATTATCGAGCGGGAATCCGGGCTCGAGGGCCGTTTGCTCCGGCCCTTGAGCGCGCGTTATCTGGCGCCCACAGAGGCTGAGCAAAGAGGTTGGGTCGATCGCTCCAACTTATTCAACCTCACAGGGCGTTCCCGGAAACGCCAGATCGGCCTGGCTGCAAAGCTTGGTATTGATGAACAGCCGGCTCCTTCCGGCGGCTGCTTGCTCACTGAAAAGCCTTTTGGTTCCCGTGTGCGTGATCTCTTTCAAAACCAAAGCGAAATCGATCTCGAAGACTTGGAACTCTTGCGCTTGGGCAGGCATTTTCGGATTTCTCCCAATACCAAGATTGTGGTGGGGCGTAATGAGACCGAGAACCAAATGCTGCGTTCTCTCAATCTCAATTCCGCAGTCACGTTGGCTACAGTGGCTTTTCCGGGTCCGGTGAGTGTGATTGTGGGGGAGATAAGCGAAAGATCGATTGGCACAGCGGTTCGGATTATCGTGTACTATGCCAAACCGCAACGCCTGGGCTTGGATTCGATTGCGCTCAAGCTGAACGAAGAGACGCTCCTGAATTTTGTTCTGAAAGAGCTTGAACCGCTCTCCGTGGAAGAACTGGATACGTGGAGACTGGCGATTTTGGATTTGCCCCGGACGGGCCCTTCCTCTTATCAAGCGTGCCGCGCTGTATGACTCGTTCCGGTCCTCACGTGATGCGCGTCAAGAGCCGAACCTATGAAGTGAACTTGAGCCGGGAGCTCTGTCTCTCCTGCCTGAAATGTTGTAAAGGCGAAGGCTGGGTCTACATCAATATGGAAGAACGTAAAGCCATCGCGAAGTATTTGGGGATTACTCCCGGAGAACTTGTCGATACTTATTGCGAGCAAAAGGACGGATGGACCTATTTGAAGGCCAAACAGAATAAGGACCTGGACTGCATTTTTTTGAATCGCAAACACGGCTGTGAAATCTATCCGGTGCGTCCCAAGCAATGCGCCGATTTCCCGTATAAATGGCGATATGAAAATATCACGGACGAGTGCCCCGGAGTAAGGGAAGTATGATTTATCTCGATAACAGCGCCACGAGTTTTCCCAAGCCTGAGGCTGTGCACCAAGCCATGGGTCATTTTGCCCGTCACGAGGCCGGCAGTCCCAACCGGGCGGGCCATTTCTTTTCCCGGGCCGCGGACACGCACCTTCGCGGGGCGCGCGAGGCCCTGTGCGAACTGTTTAATGCACCGGACCCTAACCGGATGATTAGCACCTTCAATGCCACGGATGCCCTCAATATGGCGATCAAGGGGGTATTGCGGCGGGGCGATCATGTGGTAACCACCGTGATCGAGCACAACTCAGTGCTGAGGCCCCTCCGGGTTCTGGAGGACAGGGGGATGATCCAGGTGACGCGCTTGGAACCGAAACCCGGGGCCTCCGTGGTGTCGGCCTTACAAATAACTGGGGCGATGCGCGAAAATACGCGTCTGGTGGCTGTAGTGCACGGCTCTAATGTAACAGGCGTCCTGCAGCCCGTTGCGGATATGGGCCCGGCCGTCCGTTCCCTGGGCGCGTACTTTTTAGTGGATGCGTCTCAAACCGTAGGCCATGTGCCCATTGACGTCCAAACTATGGAAATTGACCTGCTGGCCTTTCCGGGGCACAAAGGTTTACTGGGGCCGGCAGGCACCGGAGCTCTCTGGGTGGATCCGCGGGTAGAAATCCAGACGTGGCGCGAAGGAGGCACCGGATTTGATTCGCAGAACCCGGTCCAGCCTGCGGAATTTCCGGCCTGGCTGGAGGCAGGTTCCCCCAATACCTTGGGCATGGCCGGGCTCAAGGCCGGGGTGGAGTATGTTTTGGACAGGGGGGTGCAAGAGATTGCTCGATGGGAATCGAATTTGCGGGAGCGCCTGGTGTCCGGTCTCGAGGGGATCCCAGGACTGCGGCTCATTGAGCCCCGCCCCAAATCCGGGGCCGTGTGTGTGGTCTCTTTCCTTATAGAAGGAGTCACGCCGTCCGGGGTAGGGGCCTGGATGGATGAAGCCCGGGGTATTGCCTGCCGCACGGGCCTGCTCTGCGCGCCGCTTTACCAGCAATGGTTGGGCACCTTTCCGGAGGGCGTGGTGCGTTTCAGTCCCGGATGCATGTCCACTGAAGAAGAAATCGACGAGGCTATTTCTGCCGTGGAAGCCTGTGCCGGGCATTTTGCGAGGGTAGCAGCATAATGGGTGTCGGGCGCCACAGTCCGGATTGTCATCCCCGCGGGAGCGGGGATCTACTCGGATCACTGAAAAACAAATGGATTCCCGCCTGCGCGGG
>JAFGIU010000089.1 GCA_016929445.1 Candidatus Omnitrophota bacterium | reverse complement strand
GTTAAAGTCACCGGAGTTTGCGCCAAGTTATACCCATAGAGGTTTGCTTCTTCTGCAGACACGGGGATCACAGGCAGCCCGGCCAAGCCTCCCTTTTCGTAAATTGATTCTGCCGAATCCGCCCCTGTGAGGGTCTGGAACCAAATATTTTCTTTGCGGAGGGCTTGCGCAAGCCGCTCTACTTCGGCATCACTCCCCACAGAAATTTCCACGGGCTGGCCCTTTCCCACACGCGTCTTGATTTCTTCAATAATTCCGGCAAACTTGGCTTCTTCCGCGCCGTAATAGTGCTCGCCCTCTTGGCGGATCTCCACAGGGAAGTGGGTGGGAACAATGGAAACCCCGTTCAAATCCAGGGCCGGAATCATACTGCGGTCTGCGGTTCCGGTCATGGCAGCCAATCGGCTATGGTAGCGCTCCAGAAACTCCATAAGATGCAGATGCTCCACAGTCACACTCCCGGCCGGCGGGGGAATGCCTTCTTTCAGACACAGGGCAATATGCGCGTCCTGAAGTTGCCGGTCTCCGAGACCCCCTGTTGTTGTGTTGTAGAGTCTGATCTGCGGCACGCCCTGGGCATCTTGCTGCACATTGTATTTGGATCCCTTTTCCAAATACTCCGCCCACATGGCTGTTTTCAGTTGCTGGCCCAGCATAAAGAAGGGGTGTTCCGTATCCTGCAGCCAATCTCCCTCGGGATCTACTTTCCCCTCAAACCACTCACTGAGCTTTCTTAAGCCTTGTTCCGTGATTTCGATACCCGCAGCATCTTGATCCGGATCCTCCAAGTGATAGTCGTCGCGCTTCAGCATCCGGCTCACGATAAAACGCAGGCCTTCCAACACTTCCACATAAGCAGCCTCTGAATCGGTCTCGTCATCCGGCATAGACACAATCATGGGGGCCTCAATATTGTCTCCGGCAGTGAGATCGGCTTCGTCGACTAGGGCCACCGGGATGCCCAAATAGCCAAAGCGCGTCAGGTGTGGACGCATGGCCATATCAAAGCCGGCGGTGGTGATTTCCGTATAGGTGATATCCGCATTCCAGGCTTGTTGGATCTCCCAGTCGTCCTGGTCCAAGTGGCGGCGGCCCACTGTGAGTCCTATGGATTCAAAGATCTGCCTGTTCCGTTCGTAGTTTTTGAGCGCATCAAAATGTTCGTGGTGATAAACCGGCACACCCAAGCCCAGCAAAGCGGAAAGCGCGATCATCTGCGTGGACATCTCCGTCTTTCCTTCGCCCGTGCGCATTTGCGCAAGCCATCCGTAGAACTGGTCCAGCGCGGCACTCTGCTGCTCCAGCCGCAAGCGGATTCCGGCTTGGGCCTGCCAAGCCCCGTTCACAAGCGCAAAGACCTCCGGAAGGATCCCTTCCAAATAGGGCCAAGCGTATTCGAGCATCTCGTTCTGCTGTTGACGGCAGGCCAAGTAAAAGTTCTCGCGCACCTCTCGCTGAGCCACTTCCTCAGTCTCCCAAGCCTTGAACTCCCGGGGCTCCCAAAAGCGGTCGATAATCGCGGAGGCCTCTTCGAGGCTTAATCCAGGCTTCGACAGATCCTCAAAGAACTTGTCCACTGCCGTCCAAAGAGTTGTTGCACGGGGGGCCGCTAATCGAGTCGCTCTGAGTTGTTCTTGAAGGGCTTGAATAGGTTCGGCAAGAGTACCGGGATCCCCGGTGCGGGCCAATTGAATCTTGAACGCATCCATGGCTTGAGCCATTTCCTGCTGGAAGGCCGTGAAGTCATCCCCGTAAAGGTGATTTCTCAGATGGCTTCTGATGCCTGATTTCCATTCCTCGGTTTGCGCAGCTGCGGCCGACGGATCCACAGCCGTTTGACGCATCCCGGGTTCGGCGGCTTGAATCTTGCTCAAGGTGCTTGCGTACTTGCTTTCCCCATCCAACCAATGCTCCAAAGCCCATTGATGCAGCTTTCGAACGGTGTTCCCTGCTTTAGGACCGGGCGAATGATCCACCAGCCAGCCTCTGAATCGCCGAAGCACAAAGCGAACAGGAAGCACTGTCGCAGCGGAGGTGCCCCAATAGCGGCGGTGCCCCCAGGAAGCCATCCCCAGATATTCTTCTGCGCTGCGTTCCACCAGCGGCAATGGGACATCCCGGAAGGCATTGGAATGGACAAATCGCACCGGCTTGCCCGAGGCCTGTTCGAGAAAACGCTTTGTCTGGCGGTCGGGTCGCCCCTCAGTGAACACATACAGAGTTGTGGCAGGGGTAGT
The DNA here is from genome assembly GCA_016929445.1 of Candidatus Omnitrophota bacterium. NCBI lineage: Bacteria > Pseudomonadati > Candidatus Omnitrophota > Candidatus Omnitrophota bacterium. Next base: position 3,388 of record JAFGIU010000089.1, on the reverse strand, counting down.
CTCCAAGTAGCGCTGCAAGCGGGCAAGTTCATCGGTGGATGCGGACTGCAGATCGATCTGATGGTGCAAGTTCACGAAGAGGCTGGGTTGGGCATTGTGTTCCAAGCGGATTAAGTCTGCGAAAGGAGTGCGCACATCGGTTTCCAGAACGCGCACGGTCTCCCCTGCGATCTGAGTCTCTGTCAAGAACTCAGGGGGATTCTCCCCTTGGATTGCTTCATAGATTTCGTCAAGGGGGAGAATGGCCGGATTCCTGCGCGCATCCGCGAAATTCAGCCTGCGGGGCACTGCGCGACTCCGACGTGTCATGACTTTCACCACGGCTCGGGAAAAACGCTGCCAGCGTGTGAGCGGAGTCTCTTCCAACCCGGATACCGCTTCCTCCCCGGCTGCTTGAGACTCCATCAGCTCTGACACTGCTTGCACAGGCTCTGCGAGATCAATGACCGGGAGCGCGGGCTCGGGGGCGGCTGCACCAAGAGCCCCGGACGCCCCGGCCAATACAGTCCCGGCTGGCTGTTCTAAAGTTAGGACTCCCCCTGAAGAAGCTGATGGCATATAGCCCATTCCACCCCCTACCAAAGAAGGACCGGTGTTGGCACCAAAAAGCATGGGACCCTCGTATCCCCCACCCATCAGGGTTTCCAATGCGTACGCGCCCCGATTGGATCCATTTCCTCCATTGCCTGAGGCAGTTGTCGAAGTGATGGGATCGTCGGGCAACTCAGGCTCTTCGATAGGCACGCGCGGCAAAGAGAGAGCGGATATGTCGTTATTCACATCCAAAGGCATCAGCACTGGCACTTCTTCCTGAGCTTCCACAGGAGTGGGGTGACGTAGAGGCTCGCCAGGGGTGCCCCCGGGAAAGGCACCTTTGTGTTGCCACTCTTGCCGCCAATTTTTGACTGTTTCGGTATCCCCATCGGAACCCAGCGATAATGGATACTCCACCCCGGGCAAACGGCCTGTGTGTGAGATCTGCTCGATCAATCCCAAAGCCACATGACCTGTTTCCAGTTGAGCCTTCTCATACCACCAATCCTCTTTGCCTGCAGGATCTCTCAAACCTGCGGCTTCCAATCCAACGGCTTGGGTGACCAACACAATCTTCTTTCGGATATGATCCGATGCTGAGGGATAGGCCTCGTCCACTGCCTTGACCAAAGCATCCCGCACAGCCGGATCGGTCACATAAATGACCGTGGCCCGGTTCAGCGTACGCGTATCCAGTCTGGAGCTTGCGGCAAGCAATGGGGAGCCGTTGAGCAGAGAGGCGACCGTGTGTTGAGCCGCTTCTTCCGCAGAACCTGTGAGGCCCGCCAATTGATTGCGCGTGTTGACTGGAAGAGGCAGACCTGCTGTGGCTGCGTTAAAGCCCGCGTCCTGCACCACGGCATCCACACCTGCGGCTTTGAGCGCCCGGTCCAAAGACGCGGCCAAGAGCGGGGCCAGGGTCCGGCCCGAGCCATCCACAAAAAGAATATTGGTGGTGTCCCCTTCTTGAAAGAGTTCTCCGACTATGCGAACCGTGTGCTCTGTGCCAAGAAACTTCTCCACCCTGGCGCGGCCCACTTCCCGCTGGGCTTGTCTCGTGAGACGTGCCACGTCCTCCTGCAGCGCGGCCAGGTCCGCCTCAGAAACCGGCTGGCCCGCGGGTCTGGACCGGGCAATGCGTTTTGCTGTGAACTTTGCAAAATCTCCAGGCTCTTCCTTCCCCACAAAAACCAGTAATTCAAAGAGGGCTCTCAAACCCTGCAGCGCCAGGCCACTCTCCAGGGACAATGCTTGCTGAAGCGCTACATCGAGTTGGCTGGCCCGCAAAAGAAGCTCACCTTTCAACGCGTCAGAGATTTCCAGGGGTTCAAGGTCCTCATCGCTAAGGGCGGACACAGGGGCAATAGGCGCCACCGAAGCACCGAAGGCGTTGCCCAAAGAAGCAACAGGCAACGCTTCGGGCCGGATGATTCTCAGAGCCATTGCGGCCATCTCATAATCAATGCCTTGATCCGCCTCAATGGCTTCGACCACTGCGCCGGCCCAGAGCGCTTCACTCACTCCCAAACCCACGATTTCTCGAGTGGCGCGTTCGTATTCCGCGCGAACAGCCGCCTCTGAGAGAGCGGGAGAGGAAGCAAGCCAGGAAGTGAAGGTTAAGCCGTTCGCAGAGTCACGAGTAGATTCCCGCTTTCGCGGGAATGACAAGTCGGTGTCATCCCCGTGGAAACGGGGATCTAGTTGGGCAAGTAATGTCTCAGTTTGGCGAGTAGATCCCCGCCTGCGCGGGGATGACAATGCAGAGCGCGGGGATGACAGTTCCGTGCGCAGCTCCTGCGAAAGCATGCGTTGCAGATAAATGGTGTTGTCGTGCGCTTCGGTGACCCTGGGGGCGATCACCACATACGACATCTCTTGTTCTTCCAAGAGCGTGCACAATCCCTCGCTGTGATATCCGCCCGCAATCAACACGCCTGTTTGCGCGTGCTCTGTTTTGAGAAACTCAAACGTGTTTTCGATTAAGGCTTGGTTGCGCTCATCGGCCACGCGGTAAAACCCAGCCGCGTTCTCCAAGAGCCGCCCACAGATGCGCACTGTGCGATGGGGAATATCCCAATCCGGGTTCTCCCCATGTGTCTGCACAAATTTCTCCAGATTCTTGAAGTACTGCCGCACACTCTCCCCAGCTTCGAGTTCGGAATATCGCCGCCACTGCCGGGGCGCGGCCTCGGCCCGGAGGACCTGCTCGGTGAGCCGCAGGCGTTCGGAGAGTTCGAAGAGTTCGCGACCCCTGGGGTCTTCTGTCAGTTCCCGCACACAAGTCTCAGCCAAGTTCTCCAATTGCGCGAGAAGCTCCGCCACTTTGAATTCAGACTGCAGCTCCTGTATCCGCTGCACGATCATGAGCTGCGGCAGCTCTAAGTTCCCCGTATCCTCCAGTTCCTCCAGCGCTGCCTCCCCTTTTTCTTTCACATAGAGTTCGATCTCCTGCCGCAGTTGTTTTTCGCTGTAGCGCTTCTGTAAATCCTGCAGCTCAATAAACACATTCAAGCTGGGAGCCACTTGCTCCAAGTCAAGCCCCGCTTCTGCGGCCGTGTCCGAAAGCCCCTTCAGATATTGCTCCAGAGATTCTTCTGTCCGTTCATAAGATTCGCGGGCCAGCAACACTCTTTGAACGGATGCGGGATAAAGCCGCTCCTCCAAGGCCGCAAGATTTGCCCCAATGTCCTCAAGCGAAAGCAAGGCCTCTTCGTTCTCCTGATGAACGGCCTTGAAATAGCCGAAATTCCTGGCATAGAGCTGCCGGTCCTCGACCCCTTGCAGATGGATGGGCAAACGCCCGGCAATGGCCTGCTTCTCGGGGCCCGTAATCCTGGCCTGTTCCAGCGCTTCC